>JBOHCZ010000085.1:0-10935 GCA_050699195.1 Streptomycetales bacterium | reverse complement strand
GGCCCGAGCCCGTTGCGCTTCGTTCGGGTCGAGAACCATGGCTTCCCAGTCCCTTCTGCAACCGTTGCGGGAATCGTAGAAACGGGCCCACTCGCCGAACACAGTTGCAGCACACATAAGGCAGTAGGAGACTATGTGGGCTACCGACATTGGTCACGGTTTGCCGTCGCCGGATGGACGGCTCAGTCAACCTGCAGGGGTGCTGTACCCGATGGATCTCGCGAGTGGACGGCTGTTTCTCGAGCTCCTGGTGCGCGAGGCGGAACCCGTGGAGTTCGAGAAGCCGCTCCACGCCGCCCGCTCCTCAGGTGCTCCGCGGCAGTTGAGGGAGGAGCTGGAGCGCGCAAGGGTGCTCGCCCTGCAGGTGCGGGCGCTCCTGGAGCGCCGCAGGCAGCGCGAAGCCGAGCTGTCGGCGTTGTTCGATACCGCGAGCGACCTCGCAGCCTTACGGGATGTCGACGCCGTGCTCGAGGCGATCGTCCACCGGGCGCGGCAGCTGCTGCACGCCGACGTCGCCTACATGACGCTCAACGACCACGACCGGGGCGACACCTACATGCGCGTGACCGACGGGTCGGTCTCCGCGCAGTTCCAGCGGCTGCGCCTGCCGATGGGAGCGGGCCTCGGGGGACTGGTCGCGCAGACCGGGACGCCCTACGTCACGGAGGGCTACCTCGAGGACGCCCGCTTCCGGCATACCTCCAGCATCGACACGGCGGTGGGCGAGGAGGGGCTCGTCGGCATCCTGGGGGTGCCGATGGGCTTCGGCGGTCGTGTCGTCGGAGTGCTCTTCGCGGCCAACCGCGGCCGGCGGCCGTTCGCCAGGGAGGACGTCGCGCTGCTGTGCTCGCTCGGGGCGCACGCGGCGGTCGCCATCGACACCGCCCGGGTGCTGCAGGAAGCCCGGGCCGCTCTCGAGGAGCTCAGTGCGGCCAACGAGGCCATCCGGAGGCAGGGCGAGCTGGTCGAGCGGGCGGGCGAGGCCCACGATCGGATGGCCCAACTGGCGCTGCGGGGTGGTGGCGTCGAGGACGTCGCCGCGGTCGCCGCCGGCGCGCTGGGCGGCGCGCTCGTTCTGCTCGACCCGCAGGGTCGCCGGCTCGCCGGGGTCGGCGACATCGGTGATCTCGACGATGATGCCGTCGCCGAAGCCGCCGCAGCCTCCGCGGGTACGGCGCGCAGCGTCGATTGCCGCGATCTGCTGGTCTGCGCGGTCATTGCGGGTACGGAGAGCCTCGGCACGTTCGTGGTGCGCACCGAGCAGGACGTGGGCGACGCCGACCGGCGCATCGTGGATCGAGCGGCTCTGGTCACCGCCTTCCTCCTGCTGTCCAGGCGCGACCTGAGCGAGGCCGAGAGCCGGGTCCGGGGCGAGCTCCTCGACGACCTGATCACGCGTCCCAGCCAAGTCCCCGGGCCGCTGCACGATCGGGCCCGACGGCTCGGCGTCGACCTCCGTCAGCCCCACGTGGTCGTGACCGCACGCCACGACGGGGGGCGGCAGCGCGCCGCCTCCTGGGCGTCATCGCATGCGTCCGCACGCGGAGGGCTGTCCGCGGACCGCAGCGCCGAGATCGTGCTGCTGGTGCCCGGCGAGCGACCGGGGCGAGCAGCACGGGCGGTCGCGCGGGAGCTGAGCCAGGCCGTCGGCCACCCCGCCACGGCCGGTGCCGCCGGCCCCGCGCGAGGGCCCGAGAACATCGCTGCCGCCTACCGGGAGGCGCAGCGCTGCACACACACCCTGCTCGCGTTGGGACGGGCCGGGGAGGGAGCCAGCGCAGCCGATCTGGGTTTCGTGGGCCTGCTGCTCGCCGACAACGGCGACGCCGGACACTTCGTATCGTCCACTCTGGGTCCGGTGCTCGACTACGACACGCGCCGCAACACCGCCCTCCTGCAGACGCTGGAGAGTTACTTCGCGACAGCCGGCAGCCTGGTACGGACCGCCCAGACCCTGCACGTGCACGTCAACACGGTGACCCAGCGGCTGGACCGCGTCGGGCTGCTGCTGGGGGGCGACTGGCAGCGACCCGACCGCGCGCTCGAGGTGCAGCTCGCGCTGCGGCTCCACCGGCTTCGCCTACCGTGACGAGGCCCTATGCTCTCCACATCCATCGGCACACAGGTCCGGAGGGGCGCCTTCATGACCAATAGCTCGGCTCTCCCCGGGCGGCAGCCGCCCGGAGTTCGCACGCTAGACACCAGCGTCGCGCACAACGCCAGGGTCTGGAACTACTGGCTGGGCGGTAAGGACCATTTCGCCCCCGACCGCGAGGTCGGTGACCGAGTTTTCGCGATGTTCCCGAACATCGTCCACGTGGCCCGGGCCGACCGCGCGTTCCTGGGCCGTGCCGTCCGGTACCTGACCGGTGAGGCCGGGGTCCGGCAGCTCCTGGACATCGGTACCGGCCTGCCGACCGCCGACAACACCCATGAGGTCGCCCAGCGTGTCGCGCCGGAGTGCCGCATCGTCTACGTCGACAACGACCCCTTGGTCTTGACCCACGCCCGTGCCCTGCTTGTCGGAACATCGGAGGGTGCTGTCGACTACGTCGACGCCGATGCGCGCGAACCCGACAAGATCGTGCAGGCCGCTGCGAACACGCTGGACTTCACCCGGCCCGTGGCGGTCATGCTGCTGGGACTCCTGAACTTCGTTCTCGATACCGACGAGGCCCAGGCGGTCGTGAACCGGCTGCTGGACGCCGTGCCCTCCGGCAGCTACCTGGTGCTCACCCACCCCACCCTAGAGCTCGGCGGCGAGGCGAATGCCGAGGCCATGCGGTTCTGGAATGAGAACGCCACGCCACCGATCACCGCCCGCAGCAGTCGGGAGATCGCGCGATTCCTGGATCGCCTGGAGTTGCTCGAGCCCGGCATGGTGTCGTGTGCGCGCTGGCGGCCCGAACTCGACGACAGCGGCGACACTCCTGCCGAGGTGGCTCAGTTCGGTGCCGTCGGGCGGAAGCCGTAAATATCCACCTCCGAGATCAGCGGTCTTCATCGGTAGGTTGCGCCTGGTATCCGGGTACCGGGTCAAGCGTTGAGCCGGTACCCGCGTACAGAGCCGAAGATGGTGTGCATGGTGACGGTTCACCCTGACGACCCGGTCGCGGCGGCCGCCGTGGCGGCGATCCACGCCGGCGACGTCGCGGCCCTGCGCCCGTTGCTGGACGCGCACCCGGAGCTGGCCACGGCCAGGCTCGCGACCGCGGTGCCCGCTCGGCCGCTGAACCGGACTGAACCGGACTGAACCGGACTGAACCGGACTGAATCCGGGTTGACTGGATTGACCGGATTGACCCTGTCCCGGCGTACAGGGTTGAGGATGAGGACATGCGGACCAGCGAGCTGGCCGGACGCGCCGGCGTGAACGTCCAGACACTGCGGTACTACGAGCGGCGTGGCCTGCTCGACCCGCCACCACGTTCCCGCGCGGGGTACCGGGACTACCCGCCGGGGGCGGTGCGCGTGCTGCGTTTCGTCAGGCGGGCCCAGGAGCTGGGTTTCACCCTGGCCGAGGTCGACGAGCTGCTGCACCTCAACGGCGGCGGCCCGCAGAGCTGCGAGGCCGCCCGGGAGCTCGCCGAGACCAGGATGGCCGACCTCGAACGCCGGATCGCCGACCTGCAACGGATGCGCGACTCCCTCGCCGAGCTCGTCGCCACCTGCAACCTTCCCCGCGACGTACGGCACTGCCCGCTGCTCGGAACGATCGACCACCTCAGCCGGACGGAACCACGATGAGGATCGAGGTGCTGCACGTCCCCGGCTGCCCGAACCTCGACCTGCTGCTCGAGCGACTCCAGGAGGTCCTCGGCTGCCTGGCCCCCACCGCGGCGATCGAGTCCGATGAGGCCGCGGTCGCCCGGGGTATGAACGGGTCGCCGACCCTGCTGGTCGCCGGCGTCGACCCGTTCGCCGAACCGGGCCAACGCCCGGGCCTGGCCTGCCGGCTGTACCGCGACGAGGACGGCCAGGCCGTCGCCGTGCCGTCCGCCGCGCAGCTGCGCGCCGTGTTCGAGGTGCACCGGCCCGCGAGCGATCTGACCCGGTGGCGGCGCCGCGCCGTGCCCTCCGAACCCGAGCTGCGCGCGGTTCACCAGGCGGTGCTGCGGGCATTCGCCGCCACCGGGCGTCCACCGGCGGCAGGCGAGCTGGACAGCATCGCCGCGGTGTTCGACACCTCGACCGTGAGTGCCCTCGCCGCCTTGCACGACGCGGACAGCATCCGGCTGGACCCGGCCGGCCGGATCGCCGTCGCCTACCCGTTCTCGGCCGTGCCCACCCGGCACCGCGTCCGGATCGCCGACCGGGTCGACGTCCACGCCATGTGCGCGATAGACGCACTCGGCATCCCCGCGATGCTGTCCGAGGACGTCGTCATCTCCTCCACCGACCCGACCACCGGCGAGCCGGTCGTGATCAGGGTCGACGACGGGCTCGCGGTCTGGGAACCCGCGGAGGCCGTGGTGTATGTCGGCGCCGCCGCCGGTGGCCCGTCCGCCGAGTGCTGCTGCGAATACCTGAATTTCTTCACTGCCGCGCGCACTGCCCGGGCGTGGGCCGCAGCCCATCCACAACTGCCCGGGGGGACCCTCACCGTCGCGGACGCCGTACAGCTCGGCGCCCGGATCTTTGGGCACCTGCTTGCGACCTGACCTGACCTGGCGGCGGGGCGCCCACGCGTACCCCCTGATGGCAGCCCAGGTCCGCTTCTGCTGCCCGGGGCTTCGGACGGTTACGCGCTGAGGAAGGCGTCGAGTGCCTTGGCCGTGGCCTCCGCCGGGATGCCGTGGCCGGCCCCGCCCGGCACGTCGACGTGCTGTGCCCGGGTCAGGTGCTCTGGAAGCGCCCGGGAGGCCTCGCGCAGCCCCGGCCAGGACTCGCTGCTGCTGAGCACGAGCGTCTCGATGTCGAGTCGCGCCATCTGCGGCGTTGGGAGGTTCGGTGCCCGGGTGATCGTCGCGTCGTACACCACGGTCTGTGCGACCGCTTTCAGCTTGGGCCACATGGGCGACTGCCGGGCCTGCTCGACCCTGTGTGCGGGCAGGCCGATGCCCTCGACCTGCATGGTCGCGACCGCCTCGCCGGGCTTGCCGTCGGCGATGAGCGCGGCCAGCCGCTCGGGGAAGCCGTCCTGTGCCGAGTCTGCGAGCCCGCCGAGGGCGAACGGCGGCTCGTACAGCGCCAGCCGGGTGATCCGTGACCCGGCGACCGCAGCTTGCAGCGCCAGGATCGCACCCGAGGAGAAGCCGAATACCGCGGCCTCGCCGCCCTCGGCCGCGATGAGCGCGTCGAGATCCTCGATCTCGCGCTGGACGTCATACGTCGCCGCGTCGGCCGGGGCGATAACGTCCCCGCTGTCGCCGCGGCCGCGCCGGTCGGGGCAGACGATCGTATAGCGGTCCTGAAGTCGCTCCGCCAGGGACGCACACGTCGTACGGTCGTTGAAGGCCCCAGGTACGAACAGGACGGTCGGGCCGCTGCCCGCCCGGTCGTACGCGATGGTGGTGCCGTCCGCCGAGGTCACGGTCTGCATGGTCGATCTCCTTCACAGGTGGGTCGGTCACCTGGTCGACGTACGGGACGACCACCGATGGACACTGACCTCGGCACAATCTCTCGCAGACGGTTGTCCATCACCGACACTCCCGTACGTCGACCAGGTGACCGACCCGAGAGGAGAAGTTCATGCGGTATCTGCTGATGATCAGCGCGGACGAGACCCAGGTCGACGAGGTGGTGAACGAGGAGGGTATGAAGGCCTTCACGGCCTGGATGGACGACCTCGTGATGCGGGGCGTGTTCCGTGCGCACGAGGGGCTGCACCCGAGCCGGACTGCGACGACCGTGCGCGTGCGGGGTGACGAGGTGCTGCTGACGGACGGGCCCTACATCGAGGCCAAGGATCAGATCGGCGGCTTCGCACTGATCGAGGTCGACAACCTGGACGAGGCCGTCGAGATCGCCGCCGGGCACCCCGCCTGTTCGGTCGGGCAGGTGGAGATCCGGCCCTTGCGCGCGCCGTGACCGATGTTGCCGAGGCCGTCACGGCCGCCTTCCACGAGGAGTGGGGGCCGCTGGTCGCGGCGCTCATCGGCGGGACCGGCGACTGGGACCTCGCCGAGGAGTGCGCGCAGGAGGCGTTCACGCTCGCCTGGCGGACCTGGCCGCGTGACGGTGTCCCCGACCGGTCGGGCGCGTGGTTGCTCACCGCGGCCCGCCATCGGGCTCTGGACCGGTTGCGCCGCGACCGCCTCGGCGAGGCCAAGCTGTAGCAGCTTGCCATGATCCAGGACGCCGACGCCGGCCCGTCGGAACCGGACCTTGACGCCCTCGACAGCGGCATCGAGGACGAGCGGTTGCGGCTGATCTTCACCTGCTGCCACCCGGCGCTGGCGTTCGAGGCCCGGGTGGCGCTCGCGCTGCGCACGCTCACCGGGCTGTCGACGGCCGAGATTGCCCGGGCCTTCGGGGTGCCCGAGGCGACCATGGCAAAGCGGCTGGTCCGCGCCAAGCAGAAGATCCGTGACGCCGGGATCCCCTACCGTGTGCCGCCCGCTCACCTGCTGCGCGAGCGGACCCGTGCGGTCCTCGGAGTCGTCTACCTGCTCTTCAACGAGGGCTACGTTGCCACGTCCGGCGCCGACCTCCACCGGCCGGTGCTGGCGGAGGAGGCGATCCGGCTTGCGGCACTGCTGGTCGAGCTGATGCCGGACGATCCGGAGGCGCGCGGGCTGCATGCCCTCCTGCTGTTGCAACATTCACGGTCTTCGACCCGCGGGTCATCCACCGGGGTGCTCGTGCCGCTGGAGGAGCAGGAGCGTACGCGGTGGGACCGCCGGCTCATCGCGGCCGGTCTCGCGGAGCTGCAGCGCGCGGTACGGCAGGAGCGAGTCGGTCCGTACCAGCTGCAGGCGATGATCGTGGCCTGTCATGTGACCGCGGCGTCCGTCGAGGAGACCGACTGGGAGCGCATCGTCGAGCTGTACGACGCACTGCTGGCCCAGGTGCCGTCGCCGAATGTCGCGCTGAACCGGGCGGTCGCGGTGGCGGCACGGTCGGGGGTGGAGGCCGGTCTGGACCTGCTGGACGGTCTAGTGCGGGACGGCGGACTGGAGCACAGCCACATGCTGCCGGCCGCGCGGGTCGACCTGCTACGCCGGATGGGGCAGCCTGGTCCGGCCGCTGAGGCGTACCACGCAGCGCTCGAGCTCACCTCGAACGGTGCGGAACGCGCGTATCTGCAGCGTCGCCTCGATGAACTCGACTGAAGTCGAACGGTAGGTCGCGAATCAACTATCGACAGAAAGTCCCGAGCCGGGAGGCCGGCGTGGATGCGCGCGATGCACCCTGGACGGACTCTGCCGCCCTGCCGCCTCCCCGCCAGCCGGGCGGCGGGCTCAGGTGAAACAGGCGACGGTTTACCCACCAGGGAGTGAGGGTGGCTCATCGCTGAAGAGAAGCTTGGTGACGAGCCACGCCTGTTTCATGCTTTCGAAAGTGTCCGAGGGGGGACACCGGCGTTGGGCCCATGGCCTCCGTTGCGGGCTGAGCTGGCCCTGGCTTGACGGTGGGGCTGGCCGTGGTCGGCTCAGGACGTCCGTCGAAAGCGCTGGCGCCAGCGGGTCAGGCGAGACCTGCTGTTGACGGGCCAGGCGTCGGGCTGGACGTCGAAGCCGGGGCCGAGTTCCTCACGGAGCCGGTTCAGCAGGGTGTCGGCATCGCGGGCGTACCGCTCCTTGGCCTCGGGAGTACGCCAGCCGGACTCCCAATGAAAGTAGTCCTCGAACAGGTCCTGCCACGCCTTGAGATCGGCGGCGAGCCCGGCGGAGAGGTCGAGGTCCTCGGGGCCGATCATGCCGCCCTCCCAGAGCGGCCAGTCCGCGCCGTAGTCGCTCATCAGCGTGATGCTCCGGCGGTTCGGCATGCACCGACGGTAGTTCGCGGACGGCGCACGTGACGAGCGAGTTCGCGCCGGAGAGCACGCTGATCGTCGATCAGCGGTTCGCGATCGTGCCGGAGTGGGTGATCGACGCCGAGGTCTCGGACGCGGCGTTCCGGTTGTACTCGGTGCTGCTGCGGTACGGGCAGTCCTCGGGCGCGCGGATGCCGTCGCGGGCGACGTTGGCGCGGCGGTTGCGGAAGCGGTCGGTGGACAGCGTCGACCGGGCGATGAAGGAACTCGTCGCCGTCGGCGCGGTGGTCGTCGAGCGGCGCCGCCGGGGCCCGGAGAACCTGACCAACCGCTACCACCTGATGAGCGTCCCGCCGACGGCTCGTGCGGCTGGCTCGACGGGTGCCCGCACGGATGCGGCTAGGGGGGCCGCACGGGTGCGGCCCGACCCAGGAGTTCCTACCCAGGAGAACCCACCTCCTCCGCGTCCCCCGCGCATGATGCCGATGCCGCCGCCCACGGGGGAGGAGGTGGAGGCACTCTGCCGCCTCCTCGGCGTCGAGGACCTCGACCGGGTCGCGGCAGACTGCCGCGCCGCCCGAGGCCGGCTCGGTCTGCCTACTGGGTTGTGGACCACGCGCGCCGTCACCGCACTGCTGGCGGCCGCAGTGCGCGACCACGACTGGCCCGCCGCGGCTGCGGTCCCCGCCGTCCTGGCCCGGGCCGCCGACCCCGACACCCGCAGCCCGGCCCGCCTGCTCTGCCCCGGCCCCTGGTGGGAAGCCGCCGAACGAAGGTCCGCGGTGCCTGGCGCCGACGACGTCGAGCTCTCCGCCTTGGAGGAGCGCCTAGCCGAAGCCGATGGCGATCGAGTCCGAGTCCAACGTCCGCCCGTGAACAGCTCGCTGTCGAGGGCTTGGCGCTCACGCGCATGGCCGTGGCCCGGCGGGCGTGTGAGCTGCTCGACGGGCATGTCGTGGCGGTGTGGGAGCGGTGAACGCCCGTCAGCGATCTGGCGCGGGGCGTCGGGTGTCAGTGGCCAGGTGCGGCTGCTCGATCGCCATCGGGCGCGGGGTTGGATCGAGCCGCCCAGCACGGGGTCGGCGAACGCGGTCACCGCATCGACGACCCCGACGAAGGTTGCCGGGAGGGGTTCGGCGTCGGGGCCGAGCCGCCGCAGGTAGGCCGCGTACCCGGCAGCACGCTCCGTGCCGTAGCGCCCGAGCACCGCCGAGAGCGGCGACAGGACGAGGTCGCGGTGCCGGGCGGTGGCATCCAACGCCGCCGTCAGGTCGTGACCGTCGAGGTCACGCATGCCGGTGAGGGTCCAGATGTCGGCGTAGTCGCGGATCCGGGAGTTGGTCGCGCCGAGGTCGACCGCGGTGCAGATCTTCTCGGCCAGCACCACCGGCAGCGGGTGTCCCAGCACCGGGATGTCGGGATGCTCGGCGCGCAGGGTGGGGTAGGCGATCTGGGCCGGCGGCGGGGTGACCGGGTCGCCGGTGCTGATGTCCAGCCGGAGCTTCACCCGCGACCGGGACACGACGGCATCCATCACCACCCGGACACCGCCGTACAGGTCGGCGTCGCGGATCGTGCTGGCGGTGGCGGTGTCCACCCGGTACTCGACGCCGTCGTCGTCCGGCGGGCGGATCGAGGCGATCTCGACGACCTGGGCCCGCACGCTGGAGGAGTCGATCGCCAGGTTGCGGGCCAAGAAGTCCCAGTCCACGGTGGCCCGGCGGGCGTCCCACGCCGCGAGCAGCAGCCCGCCCTTGAGCACGAACCGGTCGGCGTACGCGCTGAGCGACAGCCGGGCCAGGAAGCGTTCCAGCACGTACAGAACCAGCAACGAGTCGGTCGCCCGCGACTGTCGACGGGCCAGGTTCTGCAGTCCAGGTAGGCGCGGCCGGCGGCATCCGCGCGAGTCGGGCGGATCACGACGCGGTCAACACCTCGACGGCGGCCCGGACCGGGCCAAGGACATCCAGCGACTCCGCCAGCTCGATCAGCTCCCCGATCCGCCGCCTGGGCGAGGACACGTACCGGCGCACCGCGATGTGCGCCACCGACTCGCCCACTCGTTGCCGCAGCCGCATCAGGTCGACCACCGTCCGGGCGGGGGAGTACACCCGGACCGGCTCACCCTCTGCCGCGTCGACCAGTTCCAGACCCAGCTCGAAGGTCGCGGCGTCCCAGGAGAACACCTCGACCGGTGGGTACTCGATCACCGGCCGCCACGCCCGGCGAGGCACTGCGATCTGGATCGCGGGGGGGAGTTCGTCGGTCAAGCCGTGCACCGCGGCGGCGGACAGCAGGCACACCACCGCCCCAGGCGCCCGGTGCGCCACCCCCAGCAGCCCAGGATACGTCGGGGTCGGCGCCGACGCCCGCCGGAACACCCCGCGTGACAGCTCCAGCAGCACACCGTCGTCCCGCGCCCGATACAAGTCCCGGTTCTGCACCCCCGCCCGCCGCGCCTGCGCCGCCGTGAACGTCGCCGGCAGGTCCTCCCATCCGATCATGAACCTAAACCTAGACACTCGATCAACAAATGTCAAGGATTTCGTTCAGTCCCCGGCAGGGTCAAGAGCCGGGCGTCACCCGGGTGGCGCGGTAGTCGTACCCGTCCTGCCAGCCGGACTCCCACTCCAGCCACACCCCCTGACCAGCGACCAGCCTCCGGAACCCGTCCACGTCGACCACGCTCCAATGCACCCAGCACCCGCCAGAGGTGTCCGCCGAGTCGACCACACCCAGACCCGGCTCGTCGTCCCAGCACCGGACCCCACCTCGGGTGGCACCCACGCGCGGGACGGCCCGGTTCGGATCTTCACGTCGATGTCGTCGTCGTGGAGGTCGCTCAGGTGGGGGCAGACGGGGTATCGGCGTTTCGCCGAGTGGAGCCGGGGTCGGCGGTCAGGATCCCGAGCAGGGTCTGGCGTTCGTCGGCCTTCGCGCCGGTCAGGGCGAACCCGACAGGCAGCCCGCCTAGCGTGCACACCAGATGCAGGCGCAGTCCCCAGAAGAACCGG
>JBOHCZ010000084.1:0-8650 GCA_050699195.1 Streptomycetales bacterium | reverse complement strand
CCGGCGCCAGCCACGAGGCACTCCCGATGCGGTCCGGACCGGGGGAGACTCAGGCCTTGCCCAGGATCCGGTTCAACTTGGTGCCGCACTCGGGGCAGATACCCTGCGCCATGCGCCGTCCCGAATCGGTGACCTTCACCTCGCCGGTGAAGTCCCTCTTCTGCTTGCACTTCACGCAGTACGCGTCGCCGGTGTACGTCTCGCCCATACTGGCCCCTTCTCGGCTTCCATGCGGTCGTGCGAGGCCCCGCGGCCACTGGCCGTCGGGACCGGTGAGCAACCCTACGTCAGCCTGCGACCACGCAACGCTAGCCTCAGGTAACGAAGAGGGAACCTTACTGCCCAGGTCAAAGGCTCGCCGACGGGAGGCGGCGCCCGACCGGGAAGCCGGTGCGCAAGAGCGCGATGGGCACAATGGGGCATACGGGGTGGAACGCTAGAAGCGGCGCCTCGCGTGGTCGCTACGGGTACGGCGACGCCGTGGGGTATATCTGTGGATAATCCTGTGGATCACATGGGGACACCGCGGAGTGTCGCTGTGGAACGTTGCCCGCCGTCCTGTGGAAAGACTTGTGGAAAACTCCGGGCAAGATGCGATCATCCGCTGAGGGAGAGCCCTGACGTGCGAAATCAGGGAGCGCGAGTTCTTCGGGGGAAGGAGCCCTTCGCCGTTCGAGGTAGCGTCGTCTCGTGGCCGCCGCCCGTAGAAGGGCCCGTCCGGTCGACAAGCCGGCGGAGGGGCTCGACACCGAGTGGAACGTCGAAGTGCGTCGCAGCACCCGACGGCGGCGCACCGTGTCGGCCTACCGCGACGGTGAGCGCACGGTGGTTCTCATCCCGGCGCGCATGTCACGTTCCGAGGAGCGTCGCTGGGTGCGCGTGATGCTCGATCGCCTGGCCGCCCAGGAGCGCAGACGCCGGCCGAGCGACACCGCGTTGCTCCGCAGGGCGACGGAGCTCTCCAGCCGCTATCTCGACGGTCGGGCACAACCGCGTACCGTCCGGTGGGTGTCCAACCAGTCGACCAGGTGGGGGTCGTGTACGCCGAGCGACCGCACCATCCGGTTGTCGAAGCGGCTGCACGACATGCCCGGCTACGTCGTCGACTACGTCCTGCTCCACGAGCTGGCTCACCTCCTGGTCCCAGGGCACGGCCAGGATTTCTGGGATCTCCTCGCGGGCTATCCGAAGACGGAGCGTGCGAGAGGCTACCTCGACGGCGTGGCGGCCGGCGCGGAGCTCGACCTCTCCGACGAGTCCGACGCGTGAGCCCCCGGGTGCGCCGCTGCGTCCTTGCGGCGGGCCCGGTGCGGGCGTCAGCCGGCCAGCGGGCCGGGTCCCCGTAGGTGCTCGAACACCAGGTGCGTCTCGGCGTGCCGCACAGCCGGGTAGGCCGTGATGTGATTCAGCACGAACTCGCGGAGCGCATCGGGGGTGGCTGCGGCGACGTGCATCAGGTAGTCGTTCTCCCCGCCCACGTGGAACAACGCGAGCACGCCGGGAAGGCGCGAGGCGGCGGTCCGGAAGGCGTCGACCTGCTCCCGGGAGTTCGTGCGCAGCCGTACCGCGATCATCGCCTGGATCGGCATCCCGACGGCACTCAGGTCGAGGTCGGCGTGAAAGCCCCGGATGATGCCGCGCTCGCGCAGCGTCCGCACCCGCGCGAGGCACGTCGAGGGCGCGATCCCCACCGCTTCGGCCAGCGTGCTGTTGGGGATGCGGCCGTCGCGCGTAAGGATCCGCAGGATGGTGCGGTCGACCCCGTCCAGGACGTGCGGTTGGGTGTTCGGCACGGCCCCAGCCTGGCGAGCGAGATCACGAAGCCGCAAGAAGGGCCGGGCGTCTTGCCGCTATCGGTCAGGCCGCCGGCGGTCCGTACCCTCCGCGAAGGAGCGCGGCTACCCTCCCTCGCCGGGTCGCGGTCCGTCCCCTTCGCCGGGTGCCCCTTCGCCGGGTGCCCCTTCGTCGGGTGCCGCGTCGTCGAGGGCCGGGAGGTCGAGCTCGGTGCGGTGCACGAAGGCTTCGGGGTCGTCGAGGTCCTCGGTCGAGGGCAGCAGGTCGGGATGAGCCCACACCGCGTCGCGGCCCTCACCGCCGCGGGCCTCACCCAGGGCCGTCCACAGCCGCGCGGCCTCGCGGAGCCGCCGGGGGCGCAGTTCCAGGCCCACCAGCGTCGCGAAGGTCTGCTCGGCGGGGCCGCCGGCCGCCCTGCGACGGCGTACCGACTCGCGCAGTGCCGCGGCCGATGGCAGGCGCTGCGCGGCGGCCTCGTCGACGACCGTGTCGACCCAGCCCTCGACGAGGGCCAGGATGGTCTCGAGGCGGGCGAGCGCGGCCTTCTGCCCGGGGGTCTGCTCGGGCTCGAACATGCCGCTGGACAGCGCTTCCTGGAGAGCCTCCGGGTTGTTCGGGTCGAGCTGGCCGATGGCCTGCTCGAGGCGCTGAGTGTCGACGTTGATGCCCCGCGCGTAGCCCTCGACGGCTCCGAGCAGGTGGGTGCGCAGCCAGGACACGTGCGCGAACAGCCGCTGGTGGGCTGCTTCGCGAAGGGCGAGGTAGACCCTGACCTCGTCGTCGGGCAGGCCGAGGCCGGAGCCGAACGCGGAGATGTTCTGGGGGAGCAGGGCCACCCGGCCCGCGGGGTTGAGGGGCAGACCGACATCGGTCGACCCGACGACCTCGCCCGCGAGGGAACCCAGCGCCTGGCCGACCTGAGCGCCGAACATCGCGCCGCCCATCGTGCGCATGAGCCCCAGGAAAGGGCCTGCCATGGGCGCCATCTCGCCGGGCAGGACGTCGCCCATCGCCGCGACGACGCGCCCGGCGATCGGCTCGACGAGCTGTTTCCAGACCGGCAACGTCGCCTCGACCCACTCGGCGCGGCTCCAGGCGGACGCCCCTGAGGTGGCGGCGGGCACGTTCGTGACAGGGTCGAGCCAGAGTTCGGCGAGCCTGGTCGCCTCCTCGATCTGCGCCTGTTCCTTCCCGGTCACCGAGCGGTCGCGCCCCTCGGAGACCGTCTGGCGCGCGACCTCGCGGGCCAGGTCCCAGTTGACCGGGTCGCTTCCCTGGTGGGAGAGCATCTGGCCGAGCCGCTGGAACGCCGCCCCCAGGTCGGAGGGGTTCATGGAGCCGAGGAACCCGGCCAGCGGGTTATCGGCACCGGACCCCCCTCGCCTGCGGCTCTCGTCGTCGTCGCCCGCCGGCGGGCCGAATCCGAACGGAGGAACCTCACTCACACCGATCCACCTCGGGCAGGATGAGGGACGTGTACATCAACACGCTCATACTGCCCACCGTAACCTCGGAGATGCTGCAGTGAGTTCCCGGCCGAGGCCGATTCGCTCTGGGCGCAGCACGCGCCGACGCCTGGCGCGCCCGGTGGTCGCGGTCACGGGCGCGGCGTCGGGCATCGGGATGGCTCTCGCGCGCCACCTCGTCCAGGCCGGCGCGCAGGGCACCGGTGCCGCGCGGGTCATCGCCATCGACGATCGGCGCGGCGACGTGCCCGCCGCGACCTGGCGGATCCTCGACGTTCGCGACCCCGGCCTGGCCGATCGACTCACCGACGTCGACGTCGTCGTCCACCTGGCGGTGGACAGCCGGATCGAGGGAGACGCCAAGGTGCGCACCGCGCGAAATGTCCGGGGGGTCCAGACCGTGCTCACGGCCGCGCCCGCGGCCGGCGTGCGCCGCGTGGTGCTGTGCACGAGCGCGATGGTGTACGGCGCGTACGCCGACAACCCGGTTCCCCTCGACGAGGACGCGCCGCTGCGCGCCGTACCCGAAAGCCCCACGGTGAGCGATCTGCTCGAGCTCGAGTCGCTTGCCGAGCGGGCCCCGCGGGTCCACACCGGTCTCGAGGTGAGCGTCGTGCGCCCCGCGATGCTCGTCGGACCAGCGGTCGACAGCGTACTGACCCGGCACTTCGAGGCGCCGCGCCTGCTGTTCATCCGGGAGTCCCGGCCGCACTGGCAGTTCTGCCACGTCGACGATCTGGTGTCGGGTCTCGCGTACGCCGCGCTCGGCGCCGTGGAGGGGAACGTCACGGTGGGGTGCGAGGGCTGGCTCGACCAGGACGACGTCGAGGCGCTGTCCGGCATGCACCGCATGGAGCTGCCTCCCGCGCTGGCGTTCGGTGTCGCGGGCCGGCTGCACCGCCTGGGCCTGACGCCCGCCCCCGCGAGCGACCTCCAGTACGTCGTCCATCCCTGGGTGGTGCCCTCGACGAGGCTGCGCGATGCGGGCTGGCGGCCGCAGTACGACAACGTGCAGGCGCTTGCCGTGCTGCTGCAGGAGGTCGAAGGACGCCACGCCGTGGTCGCGCGGCGCCTCGGACGCAAGGACGCGACGGTGGGCGCCGCGGGTGCGACGGCGGCGCTGGTAGGTACGGCGGCCCTGGTGAGGCGGGCACGACGCAAGCGCCGGGGATAGAGCCCACTCAGCCCACTCGGACAAGCTCGCCGAGACACGCGCTGGAGCGCCCCGCCGCGCGGTCAGCAGGGCGCCGACGGGACACGCGCTGTCCCGTGCCGGTTAGGCTCGCTTCATGGAGGCGATCCGGCTGGTGGCGATCCAGGACACCCCGTTGTCGGTGGACGCGGTCGTCCGCGCGGTCGGCGCCCCTGACGCGGGCGGGACCGTGACGTTCGTCGGCGCGGTCCGCGACGAGGACGGCGGACGCCGGGTGGTCGGGCTGGGCTACTCCGCCCATCCGGGCGCCGAGCAGGCACTACGCGAGGTGGCGGAGAAGGTCGCCGCCGCCTACCCGGTCCGGGCGCTCGCTGCCGTGCACCGCGTCGGCGGCCTCGCGGTCGGCGACCTCGCGGTGGTCGTCGCCGTGTCCTGCCCGCACCGGGCCGAGGCCTTCGACGCCTGCCGCAGCCTCATCGACGAGCTGAAGCAAACCGTGCCGATCTGGAAGCACCAGCGGTTCGCCGACGGCAGCGAGGAGTGGGTCGGCTCGCCCTGATCGCGGCGCGTTTGCGGTGGCGTGCGGCCTGCCCCCGGCTACCCTGAATCAGGGGGGCTTGGGGCAGGTTCGATCGAGGGAGCGTTATGTGGTCAGCGATCGCCTGGTGGGGGATTCCGCTCGGAGCCACGTTGATCGCGGTCGTGTGGGCGATGTGGGCCAGCCGGCCCAGGCCCCCGTCGAATGTCTTCGACTCGCTGGAAAGCCACCGGCGCTTCCGCGCCGCGATGGAGAACGACACCTTCAGCGGCAAGCGGCGTGCCTACGGCGACGAGGGCGACCGCCCGTCGAAGGCCTCCCCGTGAGTCCGTAGGCTCGACGGGTGCCGATGTCCCGCCGAACCGCGACGCTCGTGGTCGCGGGCCTGCTTCTGGTCGCCCTCGCGATCGTCGCCTCGACCATGCCCGTGCCCTACGCCGCGCTGAGCCCCGGCCCGACCGCCGACACCCTGGGCGCCGACCACGGGCAGCCTCTCATCCGGATCGAGCAACACCGCACCTATCCGACCGGCGGCCGCCTCGACCTGACGACCGTGGCGGTGACCGGAGCCGATTTCCGGATGGATCTGCTGCACGCGCTGCGGGGCTGGGTCGATCCTCAGGTCGCGATCGTGCCGCGCGAGACGGTCTACCCGGACGGCACCTCGGTGGAGGAGATCAAGCGACGAAACGCCGAGGAGATGGAACTCTCCCAGCAGCACGCCACCGCCGCGGCGCTGCGCTCCCTCGACATCCCCGTGACCGCGACCGTGATCGTGGGCGCCGTGACCAAGGGCGCACCCGCGCTGGGGGTGCTGCACGCGGGAGATCGCATCCTCGCCGTCGACGGCGAGGCGGTCTCGACCCCGCAGGACGTGCGCGCAGCCGTCATCCGCCATCAGCCGGGTGACACCGTGCGCATGGGCATCCGGCAGGGCGGCCGGACGCGCACCGTGGAGATCGTCACCGCTCCCGCTCCGGGCGATGAGACCCGGGCGATCGTCGGCATCTACCCGAGCAGGGGATACGCGTACCCCTTCCCGGTGCGCATCCGGCTCGCGGACGTCGGTGGCCCCAGTGCCGGGCTGATGTTCGCCCTCGGAGTCGTGGACAAGCTCACCCCCGGGACCATCACACGCGGCAGGTTCGTCGCCGGCACCGGCACGATCGACGCCCGGGGCAACGTGGGGCCCATCGGCGGTATCCAGATGAAGATCATCGGTGCGGACGAGGCGGGGGCCGACGTCTTCCTCACCCCCGAGGGCAACTGCCCCGATGCGCTGGCCGTCAAGCCGGACGGCATGCGCCTGGTCGCCGTCCGGACCCTCGGCGACGCCCTGGACGCCCTCGAGGCGCTCCGCGGGTCCAATGGCTGGGGCGGGGTCCCTACCTGCGAGGCCTGAGGGGCTGCCCGGGGCTCGCCAGGCTCCACCACAGTGGAACTTCCGGCGCGACGCGGTAAGTTCGCACCACGAGGCGCCAATTGGACGCCGTCAGCCCTACCAGAGGTGCGCGACCGTTGACGTTCCACATGCCGGACTCAGGTGAGGGGCCCAGGCGCCCCACGTTCCCGCGGACCAGACGCTCACGCGCGCTGCTGCCGACGATGCTCGTCGTCATCGTGCTGATCGCCGCGTTCAGCCTGTTCACGAGCCTCTGGACAGACCTGCGCTGGTACCGGTCCGTCGGCTACACGCAGGTCTTCACCACCCAGCTGTGGACGAGGCTCGGGCTCTTCCTCGCGTTCGGGTTCGTCCTCGGCGTCGTGGTCGCGTTCAACGTCCTGGTCGCGTACCGGCTCCGTCCCCCGTTCCGGGGGATGTCGCTCGAACAGCAGAGCCTCGACCGTTACAGGATGGGTCTCGACCCCTACCGCGGCTACGTGCTGATCGGGATCGCCTGCCTGGTGGGTGTGCTGTCCGGGGTGTCCGCCTCTGGCCAGTGGCAGACGTGGCTGCAGTGGCGCAACGCCCAGCCGTTCAACCGTACCGATCCGCAGTTCGGCATGGACATCGCCTTCTACGCGTTCACCCTGCCGTGGTACCGGTTCGTGCTCGGGTTCGCCTTCGCCGGCGTGATCCTCTGCATCTTCGCCGCGCTCGCCACCCACTACCTGTACGGCGGGCTGCGCATCCAGACGCCGGGGCAGAAGGCAAGTCCCGCCGCCCAGGCCCACCTGTCCGTGCTCATCGGCGCGTTCGTGCTCCTCAAGGCGGTCGCGTACTGGCTCGACCGGTACGCCCTCGCGGTCTCCTCCGATCCGCTCTTCGAAGGCTTCACCGGTCTCACCTTCAAAGACGACAACGCCGTCCTGCCCGCGAAGACCATCCTGTTCGTCATCGCGATCATCTGTGCCGCCCTGTTCTTCGCCAACGTCTTCCGGCGCACCTGGATGCTGCCCGGCGTCGGCTTCGGGCTGTTGGTCTTCGCGGCGGTGCTCATCGGCGGCGTCTACCCGGCGATCGTGCAGCAGTTCCAGGTCCGTCCCAGCGAGGCCGACAAGGAGGCGCCCTACATCAAGCGCAACATCGACGCGACCCGCAGCGCCTACGACGTCGGCGACGCACAGGTGGAGGAGTACGAGGCGACCACCCGGGCCTCTGCCGGCCAGCTGCGCAGCGACGCCGAGACGGCCGCGAGCATCCGGCTGCTCGACCCCGCAGTCGTCTCCTCGACCTTCCAGGCGCTGCAGCAGATCAAGGGTTACTACGCGTTCCCCGAGGCGCTCGACATCGACCGCTACGAGGTCGACGGCAGGCGGCAGGATGTGGTGGTCGCCATGCGCGAGCTCGACCTGGGGGGCCTTCCTTCGGGACAGCAGAACTGGATCAACGAGCATCTGCGCTACACGCACGGTTTCGGGCTCGTGGCGGCCCTGGCCAGCACCCGGGAACGGGACGGCAAGCCCAGCTACGTCGAGGGCCAGATCCCGCCCGAGGGGGCGTTCGGGGACTACCAGCCGCGGATCTATTTCGGCCAGCACTCGCCGGAGTACTCCATCGTGGGCGCCCCCGAAGGCGTACGGGCGCAGGAGCTCGACTACCCCGACGACACCAAGGCCTCCGGCCAGCGCGACAACACCTACCAGGGCAGCGGCGGCATCCCCATCGGGTCGTTCTTCTCCCAGCTGCTGTTCGCGCTGAAGTTCCAGGAGGAGAAGATCCTGCTCTCCAGCGGGGTCAACGACGCGTCGAGGATCCTCTACATCCGCAACCCCCGGCAGCGCGTGGAGAAGGTCGCCCCCTGGCTCACCCTGGACGGCAACACCTACCCCGCGGTGGTCAACGGCCGGGTCGTGTGGATCATCGACGGCTACACCACGACGGACAGCTACCCTTACTCCACCCGCACCACGATCCAGGACGTGACGACCGACGCGCTGACGACGGCGCAGCGGGCCGTTCTCACGCCGCGCAACCAGGCGAACTACATCCGCAACTCCGTCAAGGCCACGGTCGACGCCTACAGCGGCGAGGTCAAGCTCTACGCCTGGGAGGAGCGGGACCCGGTCCTGCGGACCTGGATGGACGCCTTTCCCGGCACCGTGCAGCCGCGTTCGAAGATCTCCGATGCGCTCCTGGAGCACCTGCGTTACCCGGAGGACCTGTTCAAGGTCCAGCGGGAGATCCTCACGCGCTACCACGTCAAGCAGCCGCAGGCCTTCTATGGCGGCCAGGACTACTGGCGCATCCCCGAGGAC
>JBOHCZ010000083.1:0-3200 GCA_050699195.1 Streptomycetales bacterium | reverse complement strand
GGGTCGACCCGGGGGCACGCGGCGAGTCGCTACGCGTGGCCGACTTCGCCCGGCTGGCCGAGCAGCGGCCGCACGCACGGCGCCCTGAGGGCGCGGCTTAGCACGGCGCCCTGAGGGCGCGGCTTAGCACGGCATAGCATCGGGTCACGTGAACCCCGTGACCGCCCGCGCCCCGGCGAAGATCAACCTCCACCTCGCGGTCGGCGCCCCCCGGCCTGACGGCTTCCACGACGTCGCCACCGTCTACCACGCGGTGTCGCTGTACGATGACGTGGTCGCCGCCCCCTCGGGGGGGCCGAAGCTCACCGCCGAGGGTCCGGGTGCCCGCGATGTTCCCACCGACGACGGGAACCTCGCGCTGCGGGCGGCGCGGCTGCTCGCCGCGCGGGCGGGCGTCGCCCCGGACGTGCACCTGCACCTGCGCAAGGGCATCCCCGTCGCCGGGGGGATGGCGGGCGGCAGCGCCGACGCCGCAGCCGCCCTGGTCGCCTGCGACGCGCTGTGGGGCACCGCGCTCCCGCGCCCCGAGCTCCACGCGCTCGCCGCGCAGCTCGGCAGCGACGTCCCGTTCTCGCTGGTGGGCGGCACAGCCGTCGGCGCCGGCCGCGGCGAGCGCCTCACCACGGCGCTGGTGCGCGGGGAGTTCCACTGGGTGCTCGCCATCGCGGACGGGGGGCTGTCGACGCCGCACGTCTACCGGGAGTGTGACCGGCTGCGCGGCACGGCGAGGATCCCGCACCCGCAGGTGTCCGAGGCGGTGATGAGCGGGTTGCGCTCCGGCGACGCCGAGGCGCTCGGGCGGGCACTCGCCAACGACCTCCAGCCCGCGGCGCTCAGCCTGCGTTCCGCGCTCGGACGGGTGCTTCGGTCGGGGGAAGAGCACGGTGCCCTGGGGGCGATCGTGTCCGGTTCGGGGCCGACCTGCGCCTTCCTCGCCCCCGACGCGGTGGCCGCGAAGGGCCTCGCGGGCACGCTCTCCGAGCTCGGCGCCTGCCGCGCCGTGCTCCCCGCGCAGGGGCCGGTGCCGGGCGCCCGCGTCCTGGAGGACGGGGAGTGAGCGCGCCGGCCGCGGAGCGCAATCTCGTCAACCTGAGCGGGGTCCGCATGGCGTACGGCACGCGGGCCCTGCTCGACGATGTCTCGCTCGGGGTGTCCGCGGGTGACCGCATCGGGGTCGTGGGGCGCAACGGCGACGGCAAGACGACGCTCGTCTCCCTGCTCACGGGGGCGGCGCCGCCCGACGCCGGACGGGTCGTGCAGCGCGGCGGCCTGCGGGTCGGCTTCCTCGCCCAGCAGGACCTGCTGCCCGAGGAGACCACTGTGCGGCGGCTGGTGCTCGGCGATCTCGCCGAGCACGAGTGGGCTGGGGACGCGGGGGTGCGCGAGGTCCTTGCCGGCCTGTTCGGCGGGCTCGACCTGCCGGACCTCCGGGGCGGGCTCGACACCCCCGTCGGGCAGCTCTCCGGTGGCGAACGGCGGCGGGTCGCCCTGGCCGCCCAGCTGGTCCAAGACCACGACCTGCTGGTCCTGGACGAGCCGACCAACCACCTCGACATCGAGGGTATCGACTGGCTCACCCGCCGCCTTGCCTTGCACCCGGCCTCGCGCCGGGCCGCGCTGGTGGTCGTCACGCACGACCGCTCGTTCCTCGACACGGTCTGCACCAAGACCTGGGAGGTGCACGGCGGCCAGGTGTACGAGTACGACGGCGGCTACTCGTCCTACGTGCTGGCGAAGGCCGAACGGGCCCGGCTCGCCGAGACCGTGGAGCAGCGGCGCCGCAACCTGCTCCGCAAGGAGCTCGCCTGGTTGCGCCGCGGCCCGCCGGCCCGTACGTCCAAGCCCCGGTTCCGGATCGAGGCCGCCAACACCCTCATCGCGGGTGAGCCACCGCCGCGCGACGCGGCCGAGCTGGTGCGCTTCGCGTCCGCCAGGCTGGGCAAGACGGTGTACGAGCTGCACGACGTGACGCTGCGCCGCGGCGGCCGGCCGCTGCTTGAGCGGATGACCTGGCAGCTCGGCCCCGGGGACCGCGTCGGTCTCGTCGGGGTCAACGGCAGCGGCAAGACCTCGGTGCTGCGCATGCTCACCGGCGAGTTGCCGCCGAGCGCCGGGCGGCTCGTGACGGGCAAGACGGTGTACCCGGCCTACCTACCCCAGGAGCTAGCCACCGGCGATGCGGGGGAGGCCGACCGCTCGCTCCGGGCCCTGGAGGCGGTCGAGTCCGTCCGGCGCACCGTACGACTCGGCAAGGGCCGGGAGTTCTCCGCGACGCAGCTCCTCGAGCGCTTCGGCTTCACCGGGGAGCGGCAGTGGACGCGGGTCGGAGAGCTGTCGGGCGGTGAGCGGCGCCGCCTCCAGCTGCTCCGGCTCCTGATGGCCGAGCCGAACGTGCTGCTGCTCGACGAGCCGACGAACGACCTCGACATCGAGACGCTGAACGTGCTGGAGGATCTGCTCGACGGCTGGCCAGGCTCCCTCGTGGTCGTGAGCCACGACCGTTACTTCCTGGAGCGCGTGTGCGACCGGGTCGCCGCGTTGCTCGGCGACGGGCAGCTGCGCATGCTGCCGGGCGGCGTCGGGGAGTACCTGGAGCACAGGCGTGCCCAAGGCGCGGCGGCTCCCCTCCCGCCTCCCGCGCCGCGACGCACCGGGGACACCCGGGCCGTGCAGCGGGCGGCCCGCAAGGAGCTCACCCGCCTGGAACGCCGCCTGGACACGCTGGGCCGCCGCGAGAAGCTGCTGCACGAGGAGATGGCCGAGCACGCGACCGATCCCGGGAGGCTGGCCGAGCTGGACGCCGACTTCCGGGAGCTGCTCGCCGACAAGCACCGCGTCGAGGAGCGCTGGCTGGCTCTCGCCGAACAGGAGGACTCCTCGTAGACTTCCCGGCATGGCTGCCACCGACGTCGCACGCCGGGCCTGGGGTCGTTCGGCCCTGCTCGTGATGCTGCTCGCCGGGTTAGTCGCGCCGCTGCCCCCCGGGATCGACACGTTGGACCGTGCGTCCGCGGCGTCCGCCGACGGCGCGGGATCGCTCTACGGCGGCCCGGGGCCACGTCCTGGCCCAGACGTGCTCTACCGGCCACCGGCGAGAGCGCCGCAGCTGTCCAACGGCGGCCCCTGGCAGGCGGAACCCATCCTGATCTCCGGCGCCAGCGCCTACCGCGACGGGGAGTTCCTCTACCAGGACTTCCTCT
>JBOHCZ010000082.1:0-4587 GCA_050699195.1 Streptomycetales bacterium | reverse complement strand
GGCCGCACGGATGCAGCCGGGCCGGCTCGCGCGGCGCCCCGGCCCGCGGAGCGCGGGCCTGCACCGCCTCGGCCAGGCTCACGGCCAGCCGTTCGGCAAGGATCATCTCGGGCCCCCTCTGTCGTTGCGGAGTTCCGGACCAGCACAACGAGGAGGGGTAACGCGCCGGTAGGCCTAGGCCGGTACGACACCGGCGCCATCGCGCCGACTTGTGCCACCGCCGCCGTCAGGCGGCGACGCGGTCCGGCGAGCGTCGACTTCCCGTACGGCAGCCGGAAAGTCGACGCTGGGAATCACCCGTAAGAGGCGTCTATCTGGCTGTTTCGCCGTTACTCTCGGACGGCATCCCTGATCATGTCGCGGGCGGCGTGAGGGGACGTGAGCGGCGCGAGGAGGCGCGGATGGTCCCCGGGAATCCCCTGCTGGCCGTCGTGCTTGAGGAGCTGGGCTGGTCGCTGACCCGCCTGGCCGCCGAAACCAACGCGGTGATGGGAGCCGGCTACGTCAGCCGGTCGACCGTCTCGGAGTGGGTGAACCGCGGCCGGGTCCCGCACGAGCCAATGCCGACCGTCGTCGCGCACCTGCTCTCGGACGCGCTCGACGAGCCGGTCAGCCTGGACAAGTTGTGGCAGGGCAGGGCGCGGAGCGCGTCGCTGTGGGTGCCCTCCGACGACGGCCTGGACCTCACCTGGAACCTCGACGGTACGGTGGCGGTGCTGCACGACTGGCTGACGCACGGTGGGGGTCTGATGGACCTGGATCGCCGCACCTTCCTCGCGATCTCGGGCGCGGCGCTGACCGGGCCCGCGTGGGACTACGTCGACACGGCCGCCGGGCGGGACGCGCTGGCCCGGCTCGGCGCGGGGGGCGGCGAGGGGGTCGCGATCACACCCGGCATGGTCGACGTCATCGACGCCACGGTCGCGAACCTGCGGGCGCTCGACGACCAGGAGGGCGGCGACGGCGACAACCTGAGGTTCGTGCACCGGCATTTCCGCACCGTCGCGGGGTACCTGAAGTCCGGAAACTTCAGCGAGCCGCAGGTGGGCGTGCGGCTGCTCGCCAGCTGGGCGCAGCTCGCCCAGCTGGCCGGTTGGATGGCCCACGACGCCGAGGAGCACGGCCTGGCCCAGCGTTACTACCGCACGGGCCTGCACGCCGCCCACACGGCCCGGGACCGTGACGTCGGCGCGTACATCCTCGGGTCGATGAGCTACCACGCGATCGCCCGGGGCAGGCTGCGCGACGCCATCGAGCTGGCGAACGCCGCCGCCGAGGCCGCGCAGCGGGCGTCGCCCGCGGTACGGGCGCTGACCGCCTCGCGGTACGCCTACGCCCAGGCCGCCATCGGCAACCTGCGGGCGTTCCGCGAAGGTACCGACGAGGCGCGCGGCCTGCTCGACCGGCCCGGCGCCCTGGAGCGCCGGCCGAGCTGGCTGTACTGGTTCGACAGCCTCGACGTGATCACCGGGCAGAGCCTGATCGCCGCGGCCTACGCCAGCTCCCGCAACCCCAGGCCGCTGCTCGAGGAGGCCGAGACGCTGCTGAACCCCTGGCTCGACTCGGGCGCCGAACGTACGGAGCCGCGCGAGGTGCTGTTCCACGGCAGCTGGCTCGCCCGTTCGTTCGTGCGGCGCGGCGAGCTCGACCGGGCCCTGGACACCGGCCGGCGGACGCTGCGCAACACGCGCTCTGTGCGCTCGCGTAGCTCGATGTTCCTGCTGCGGCAGCTCGACGAGGACCTGGCGGGCCAGCGCGGCGTGCGCTACAGCGCCGAGGTCGCCGCATTCCGCGACGAGCTGCGCGCTGCCTTCGCCGCGTAACACGCCGGTCGCATTGACTGAAATTGCGGCTGTGACCTACGCGGGACCTACGCGGGACCTGCGCGGGACCTGCGCGGGACCTGCGCGGGACCTACGTCTCGGCGAGGACGCCCTCGATGACCTTGATCGTGTCGCAGGGTGGGGCCGCCTGCACGGTCAGGCGCTCCATGACGCGCGTGTAGTGGTCGACGTCCTCGCGCTTGTCGAGGTAGAGCGCGCCGGTGAGCTGCTCGAGGTAGACCACGTCCGGCAGGTCCGCTTCGGGGAACCGCAGCAGGGAGAAGGCCCCGGCCTCGGCGGCGTGGCCGCCCGCGTGGAAGGGCACCACCTGGACTGTGACGTTGGGTAGGGCGGCCACCGCGAGCAGGTGTTCGAGCTGCCCGCGCATCACCTCGGGGCCGCCGATCGGGCGCCGCAGCGGTGCCTCGTCGATCACCGCCCACATCCGGGGTGGATCGGGGCGGGTGAGGATCTGCTGCCGCCGCATCCGCAGGCTGACCACGCGCTCCACGTCCTCGGCCGGGGCCTCCGTGTGGCTGGCGCCGACGACCGCCCGGGCGTAGTCGGGGGTCTGGAGGAGGCCGGGGACGAACTGGACCTCGTAGGTCCGGATCCGCGAGGCCGCCTCCTCCAGGTCGACGTAGGCCTGGAACCAGGCGGGCAGCACGTCGCTGAAGCTCTGCCACCAGCCCGGGGTGTTCGCGTGCCGCACGAGCGCGACCAGCGCCTCACGCTCGACAGCGCTCACCCCGTACAGCGCGAGGAGGTCGGACACGTCGCGCTCCTTGAAGCTGACACGGCCCAGCTCCATGCGGCTGATCTTCGACTCCGAGGAACGGATCTCGAACCCGGCCGCCTCGCGGGCGATGCCCTTCTGCTCGCGAAGCCGCCGTAGCTGGGAGCCGAGCATGATCCGCAGAACGGTCGGGCCGCTGCCTGGCTGCGGTGTGCTCATGCCACCCCTCCGGGGAGAAGTCCCGTGTGATGCAGGCTATGTCGCATTCCGCCGCTCTCTAGATCGACAGTTATGCCCCGTGATCGTTGCCCACGAGCGGGGCCGTTACGTTGCATGCCCGAGCGGGGGACCGCGACGTATCAGGGTTTCCGGCCGACGCCGCCCTCGATGAACGCCCTCTCCAGGAAGTAGTCATAGACTCGCGCGACCGATGGTCTGCTGGTGTCGATCGTCCCCGGCGCCCAGCCGCCCTGCTCGTCTGGCACGCTGCCCCTCCCGTTCGTGGTCCGCCCGGATCGATGGAGGAAAACGCTACCGCTTCGGCGTTGCCCCCTACAGCCACGATCGTCGGCTGAGTCTGGATGTCTGGGAGGACCGCGTGGATCGGCTCGTGAGCGGGGCGACGGGCAGAGCTAGCGGCAGGGGTACGGGCAGGGCGCTGCGGCACGAGTTTCCGTTGCTTCTCGCGGTGGTGTTCCTGGGGACCAATCCTGTTGCGGTGAAGTACGCGGTACGTGCCGTGCCGCCGTTGCCGTTCGTCGCCCTGCGCTTCACCGTGGCCGGACTCTTACTGCTGGCGTTACTGCTGCTGCTGCGGCACAGCGCGGGCTGGCCGGACTGGCGGGACCTGACGCGCATGGCGGGCGTGGGAGCCCTGGGGGTCGGGCTCAACAACGCGCTGTTCACCACGGGAGTCGAGCTGACGGCGGCCTCCGACACCGCTCTCATCTACTCCGCCGTGCCCGTCTGGGGCATGCTCCTCGGTGCCGCGCTGGGCTGGGAGCGTCCCACGCCGGGCAACGTCGTCGGGGTGGTGCTCGCGCTGGCGGGCGTCGTCCTGATCGTGCGCGGGGATCTGGGCGGAGGTGACGGGAGCCTCGGAGGCGACCTGCTCGTGGCCTGCGCGACCTTCTGCTGGGCGTCCTACGCCGTGCTCTCGCTGCCCCTGCTGCGACGCTATTCACCGCTGCTGGTCGCCGCGTACACGATGTTCTTCGGAGGTCTCGCGGTGCTCCCGGTGGCTCTCCCGGGCTTCGTGCGGACCGACTGGCCGGCCGTGGGTCCGGGGACGTGGGCGGCCTTCGCGTACTGCACGCTCTGCGTCGCGGCCTTCGGGTTCAGCGCCTGGCAGACCAGCATCAGCCGGGTCGGGGCCAACCGGGTGCTCGTCTACCAGTACCTGATCACCTTCGTCGGCGTGACCGCCGGGACGGTCATGCTGGGCGAGGGTCTCGCGCGGGGCGAGCTTGTCGGCGGGGGGGTGCTGCTGTGCGGCGTGTACCTGGCACGGCGCCGGCCGGCCGGGACCGACCTGCGGTGACCTGCCACGGCGGTTCAGGGGCGAGGCGCTCGGTCCGCGCGCCTTCCCTTTGACCTCAACCGATGTTGAGGTGGCAGGGTTCGGTCGCGGGAAGTCGAGCTGATCGGGAGGGTCTCATGCGCGCGGTGTGGTTGACGCAGTTCGGCGGACCCGAGGTGCTCGTCGTCGCGGATGCGCCGGATCCGGTGGCCGGGCCAGGGCAGGCGCTGATCGAGGTGGCGTTCGCCGGTGTCACCTTCGTGGAGACCCAGTTCCGTGCGACCGGTGCCGGGCCGTTTCCGGCGGAGTTGCCGATGGTCCTCGGCAACGGCGTCGGCGGCGTGGTCGCCTCGGTCGGCGCGGGAGCCGACGAGATGCTGGTCGGCACGCGGGTGGTCAGCAGCACCGGAGGGTCGGGGGGCTACGCCGAGCTTGCCGCCGTGGACGCCGGCGGGCTCTTCGAGGTGCCGGCCGGCGTGGCCCTCGACAGTGCGGTGGCGCTGCTGGCC
>JBOHCZ010000081.1:0-1844 GCA_050699195.1 Streptomycetales bacterium | reverse complement strand
GATGACCGGTGCTGATGCTAAGATGCTGTCATGGCAAGGACCACGATCCGGATCGATGACGAGCTGCTGCGCAAGCTGAAGGTGCGCGCCGCGGAGTCCGGCCGGACAGTCGGCGACCTCGTCGAGGACGCGGTCCGCCTTGCGCTGAGCACCTCCGGCGCTCTGACCGCCGACCTGCCCACGCTGCCGACCTACGGCGGGGGCGGCGTCCTGCCCGGCGTCGACCTGGCCTCCAACGCCGCGCTCCGCGATGCGATGGAGCAGGGTCTGCCGGTCGATGCGCTGCGTTGACGTCAACGTCCTGGTGTACGCGCACCGGGAGGAGTCGCCCAGCCACCGGGACTACCTGGCCTGGTTGAACGAAGCGCGGGTGGGGCCCGAGCCGCTCGGGGTCGCGGACCTCGTGCTCAGCGGCTTCCTGCGGGTAGTGACCCACCCGCGGGTGTTCCGGGAACCCACTCCCCTCTCGGCCGCGGTCACGTTCGTCTCCGCCCTGCGGACATCTCCAGCGGTGGTCCCCCTGGCCCCCGGCGTCCGGCATTGGTCGCTGTTCGTCGACCTGTGCCGTCGGGGTCGAGCCACCGGCAACCTCGTGCCGGACGCATTCCTCGCTGCGCTCGCGGTGGAACACGGAGCCACCCTCTGTACCGCCGATCGCGGCTTCGGACGGTTCCCACATCTGCGGTGGGAGGACCCGCTCGAGCGTTGAGCCTCGGCTAGGCCTGCGTCTGGTCGAGGATCCATTGCAGGTAGTCGGGGTTGCCGTCCTCGATCGGCCGGGTGCTGATGCCCGGCACCTCGTAGGGGTGGGTCTGCTTGGCACGCCTGACGATCTCGGCAACCAGGCTCCTGCGAGTGTGCAGCGAGACGCGCCCCTCGACCCTGTCGTACATCTCGCCCCGCCAGCGGTAGATGGACCGTACCGGCGCGAAGTGATGCCCACTGGAGCACAGCCCGTCGTTCACGAGCTGGCGGGTGAACTCCACCAGCCAGTCCGGATCCGGAGCGGTGACGACGACCTCGCAGAGCTCGGTCACTCCCGAGGCGGCGCCGATGGGACACATGACCCTCCTCTGATATGCCAGATTGGCCTCGAAGCGGGTGCCACTGAGGAGCTTCGCATTGGTCACGGCTGTGGTGTTCGACGTCGGCGAGACGCTACTGGACGACACTCGGGAGTGGGCCGCCTGGGCTGACTGGATCGGTGTGCCGAGGCATACCGTTTCGGCTCTGGTCGGTGCAGTGATGTCCGAGGGCCGGGACAACGCCGATGTCTTTCAGTACCTCCGCCCCGGCCTTGACGTTGAGCAAGAGCGTAGGTTGCGCGAGGACGCCGGTCGTGGGGAGCAGATTGACGACGGCGATCTGTACCTCGACGTGCGGCCTGCCCTCGGCGCGTTGCGCGCGCACGGCCTATGGATGGGGATCGCGGGTAACCAGAGCAGGCGCGCCGCCGAGCTGCTGAGAAGGCTGGATCTGCCGGTGGATCGCGTCTGTACCTCCGCGGAGTGGGGGGTGGCCAAGCCTGATCCCGCATTCTTCGCCCGTGTCATCGAAATGGCACCGGGCCGACCCGAGGAGATTCTGTACGTCGGTGACCACCGCGACTACGACATCCTTCCGGCGAACGCGGCAGGGATGCACACGGCACTCATCCGGCGTGGCCCTTGGGGCTACCTGTGGGCCGATGACCCCCTGATCCGCGAGGCCGCGGACTCGGAAGATGTCAAGCAGCTTGAGACACGTCTTGTCAGGCGGTCTGTATGAGGGCCTCCGGTGAGGGCTGGTTGATCCAGGCGGCCTTGGGCAGTCTCGGCGCCTGGGGTCGGCGGTTGCCGAACCGT
>JBOHCZ010000080.1:0-7197 GCA_050699195.1 Streptomycetales bacterium | reverse complement strand
GGACGGAGCAGACCAGCGGTCGCGCCTCCGGCCCGGCACGAATGCCTGGCCGAAGGTCTCGTCCACCCCGGAACGGGGCTCGGTGACCGGGCGCGAACACCGCGCCAGCGTGTCGACCAGCCGACGGTGGGACTACTCCCCTTCGGCGCCCAGCCTACCCGCCCCCACCGCCGGGGAGGTCGGGGGCGAGTCCGCCCGACGTCACGGCGTGAAGCCGGCGTCGTGCGCAGCGGCGGTCGCGGCGGCGAGGACCACCTTCACGGGCCGGCCGAGCTGCGCCGCGGCCGCCGCCACGTCCTCGTACTCCGGCTGCGCGTTGACGACCACCCCGGCAAGAATGGCGGTCTTGACGCGGATCTCGACGCCGTCGACGTGCACGACGCGCAACTCCCGCTCGAGAGCCCGCTTGGTGACCGGTGTCTCGCGCAGGCCGATCGCCGACGTCTCGGTGAAGACGGTCCGCCGGACGGTGTCCGCCTCTGTGGCCGGCACCAGGACGGCGAGGGTGTGGGCCGGACGCCCCTTCTTCATCAGGATCGGTACCAGCCAGGCGTCCGAGGCCCCGGCGCGGAGCAGCTTCGCCAGCACCGGCGGCCACAGCCTCGGGTCGAGGTCGTCGACGTTGGTCTCGAACAGCAGGGCGGGCTCACCGGCCCCGGCGGGCGGACTGACAACGGGTTCACCCACGACCACGCGCAGCACGTTGGGCAGTTCGGCGAGCTCCCGGGTGCCGGCGCCCAGGCCGCTGGCGGTGATGCGCACCGGGGGCAGGCCCCCCCATGTCCGGCAGGTCGCCGCGAGCAGCGCGGCCCCCGTCGGGGTGCACAGCTCGTAGGGGGCATCCCCGGAGTAGGTCGGCGCCCCCACCTCCGAGAACAGGGCGACGACCGCCGGGGCGGGCACCGGGATGAGACCGTGCTCGCTGCGCGCCATTCCGCTGCCCAGGGCCACCGCGGACCCGACCGCGTCGGTCACCCCGAGGGCGTGCAGCGCCGCGCAGCTGCCGACGATGTCCGCGAGCGCGTCGAGCCCGCCCACCTCGTGGAAGTGCACCTGGTCAGGTGAGGTGCGGTGGGCCGTCGCCTCGGCGCGTGCGAGCCGGGCGAACACGTCGAGCGCCCGGTCCCGTACCGGCTGGGGCAGGTCAGCTGTCCCGAGGATGCGGCGTACGTTGCCCCAGGTGCGGACCACCGTGCTCCGGTCGACCCGCACGTCGATCTTGGTGGCGGCCAGCCCGTGCCGGGTCACTTCCCGGGCCGTCAGTGTGATGGGCTCTACGCCGATGGCGTCCACGGCAGCTTGGACGGTGTCGAGGGGCGCACCGGCATCGACGAGCGCCCCGAGGACCATGTCGCCACTGGCCCCTGCGAAGCACTGGAACCACACCGTCACCGGCCCCCGGTTCTCGTGGTCCCGGGACCCGGCTGCGGCCGGTGTGGCGGACGCGATCACAGGTCCCTCCGCGAGCCTCGCGCGCGCCGCGCGACCCGCGCCGCGAACGCCCCGGCCCCGAAACCGTTGTCGATGTTCGCAACGACGACGCCGGGGGCGCAGGAGTTCAGCATGGCGAGCAGCGCGGCGATGCCGCCGTAGGACGTGCCGTAGCCGACGCTGGTGGGCACCGCCACCAGCGGTACCCCCGTGAGGCCGCCGACGACGCTGGGCAAGGCCCCCTCCATGCCGGCGACGACCACGAGGCAGTCGGCCTCCTCGAGGATGTCCCGTACGGCCAGCAGCCGGTGGATGCCCGCGATCCCGACGTCGTCGAGCCGTACGGTGCCCGCCCCGAACGCTCGTGCCACGAAGCCCGCCTCGGCCGCCACCGGGGCGTCGCTCGTCCCCGCCGAGACCACGCACACGACACCCTGCGGCGCGAGCGGCTCGCCGACCGCCGCGCAGCGCGCCACCTCGTCGATGCTCGCGTCGGGGAACGCCGCGCGCACCGCCGTGAGCGTGGCCGCGGGCATCCGCGTCGCCAGCGCGGGCCGGGTCACGGACCGCTCGCGCAACGCGTGCAGCAGCGTGACGGTCTGCTCGGGGGTCTTGCCTTCCGCGTAGACGACCTCGGGGTCGCCGGTACGCAGCTCCCGGTGCGTGTCGAGGCGTGCAAACCCCAGGTCCAGGTAGCCAGCGGGGTCTGCGAGCGGGCCCGCGGCGAGCCGCGAGGTGGCGTCCTCGACGCTCAGCGTTCCCGCCGCGACGCCAGCGACCAGCGCCCGCACCTCCGACCGATCCATGTAGGGAACCTAACCCGGGGCGGGGCGGCCGGGCGCGCGGGATAGCGGGAGGCGGGCGGGCACCCGGTGGCACCCGGCCGCGCTCGGGCACGGCCGCGCTCCACGTGAAACATGCCGGATGCGGGAGGGCCGGAACCGATCCCGGTATGGTCGTGGCGTGCCAGGTATCCCGCCCGCCCGCTACGCGTATCTCGGCCCCGAGGGGACGTTCACGGAGGCGGCGCTGAGCTGCGTGCCGGCCGCCGGCGGCGCCGAGACCGTGCCGATCGCCTCGGTTCCCGGGGCGCTGGATGCCGTACGCCGTGGCGAGGTCGCCGGCGCGCTGGTGCCGCTGGAGAACTCCGTCGAGGGCTCGGTCTCGGTGACCCTCGACGAGCTGGCGAGCGGCGATCCCCTCATGGTGACGCGGGAGGTCCTGCTGCCCGTGACGTTCACGCTGTTGGCGCGGCCCGGCACCGGGCTCGGGTCGGTACGGCGCGTCATCACCCATCCCCACGCCGAGGCGCAGTGCCGCCGCTGGCTCGCCGCCAACCTGCCCGACGCACCCGTGGAGCCTGCGTTCTCGACGGCGGGTGCGGCCCTCGAGGTGGCCGAGCGCGACGACTCGCTGGCGGCGATCGCCGCGCCCATCGCAGCCGAGCGCTACCGGCTGACGGTGCTCGCCGAGGACATCGGGGACAACCCCGGCGCGGTGACCCGGTTCGTCCTCGTCAGCCGCCCCGGGCCACCGCTGTCACCCACAGGGGCGGACAAGACGACGCTAGTGGCCTTCATCCTCGATGATCACCCCGGCGCGCTGCTCGAGATCCTCGAGGAGTTCTCGACCCGGGGGGTGAACCTCACCCGCATCGAGTCGCGTCCGACCGGCGATGGGCTGGGGCGCTACTGCTTCTCCATCGACTGCGAGGGTCACGTCGACGACTCCCGTGTGGGCGAGGCCCTGATGGGGCTGCGCCGGATGTGCGCCGAGGTGCGCTTCCTCGGCTCCTATCCGCGTGCCGACGGCGTCAAGCAGGTCGTGCGGCGTGGCACCTCCGACAGCGAGTTCCGGGATGCGGCGGCATGGCTCGCACGGATCCGCGAGGGTCGCAGCTGACCCGTCGCGACTGGGGCCAAGAGATCGGATCTCTGCCCCCTGGCCTCTTCCGGTCCATGGGCCGCGCAACCCCTGGTCCTCCCTTGTCCCACCGCACTGCCGGGCATAGGGTCGCTGCAATGCTGCGGTCGGGTACCCGCCGGCCACGCAGGGCGCGAAAGCTCCGATCTGTCCAGCTGCCGGGAGGTGGCGATGGCCCAGACGCCGATACGTCGGAGCGGACCGGGCGATACCGCCCCGCTGCTACGCCTGCACGATTCTGACACCGTCGCGGTCGCGAGAGCCGATCTGCCGGCCGGCGCCCCCGCAGGGCGGGGCCTGCGGGCCCGCGATCCCGTCCCCCGCGGGCACAAGATCGCGCTGCGCCCGATAGAGGCCGGCGCGCCGGTGCTCAAGTACGGCCAGGTCATCGGCTTCGCCACCCGCCGCATCGAGCCGGGTGAGCACGTCCACACCCACAACGTCGAGTTCCACGCGTTCGAGCGCGACTACGCGGTCGGCGCCGACGCCCGGCCCGCCGAGCCGGTGCCCGAGGCCGACCTCGCGACGTTCGAGGGGTACGTGCGGGCCAACGGCCGGGTCGGCACCCGCAACTACATCGGCATCCTCACCTCGGTCAACTGCTCCGCCACGGTCGCGAAGCGGATCGCCAGCGCGTTCAGCGCCCCGGGCGCGCTCGACGAGCACCCCGGCGTCGACGGCGTGGTCGCCCTCACCCACGCGACGGGCTGCGGCATGGCCGGCAGCGGCGCGGGCTTCGACATCCTGCAGCGCACGATCGCCGGCTACGCCGAGCACCCGAACTTCGCCGGCTTCCTGTTGATCGGCCTCGGCTGCGAGGTCAACCAGGTCAGGGGGCTCTCGGAGCAGTTCGAGCTCTCGCCGGACGCCGTCGCGAGCGCCATGACCATCCAGGAGCTGGGCGGCACGGCCGCCACGATCCGCGAGGGCACGGCCCGGATCCGCGAGATGCTGCCCGACGTGGGACGGGCCAGCCGCCGGACGGTACCCGCGGGCGAGCTCATCCTCGGCACCAACTGCGGCGGCTCGGACGCCTGGTCAGGCGTGACGGCGAACCCGGCACTCGGCGCGGCGGTCGACCTCCTCGTACGGCACGGCGGGACCGGGGTGCTGGGCGAGACACCGGAGATCTACGGCGCCGAGCACCTGCTCACCCGCCGCGCGGCCGGGGAGGAGGTCGCCGACCGGCTCCTGGAGCGGATCCGCTGGTGGGAGGGCTACACCGCCGCCAACGCGGGTTCGATGGACAACAACCCTTCGCCCGGCAACAAGGAGGGCGGCCTCACCACGATCCTCGAGAAGTCGCTGGGCGCGGTCGCCAAGGGCGGTACGACGGACCTGACGGGCGTGTACGAGTACGCCGAACGGGTGACCGCGAAGGGCTTCGTGTTCATGGACACACCCGGCTACGACCCGGTCTCCGTGACCGGGATCGTCGCGGGCGGCGCCAATATCGTGTGCTTCACGACCGGCCGCGGCTCGGTGTTCGGCTGCAAGCCGGTCCCGAGCATCAAGCTCGCCACCAACACGGCGATGTTCGAGCGGATGGCCGGGGACATGGACGTCAACTGCGGCCGCATCCTGGACGGCGAGGCGGGCGTCGAGGAGGTGGGCCGGGAGATCTTCGAGCTGGTGCTCGAGACCGCTTCCGGCCGGCGCAGCAAGAGCGAGGAACTCGGCTTCGGCGACGAGGAGTTCACCCCATGGCAGCTCGGCGCGGTGATGTGACCGGCGCTTCGGCCCAGGTGTCGGCCCCATTGTCGGCGCCATTGTCGGCCCCGGTGTCGGCGCCATTGTCGGCGCCGGTGTCGGCGCGCACCCTCGGACCCTTCGAGGCGGTGCGTGACCTCACCTACGACGCACCCTTCCCCGACCTGATGCCGGTACGGCGAAACGCCGAGGCACCGGAGGAGACCGACGTCTCGGCCGCCGTAGCGCGCGAGCTCGAGCCGCTGCGCGAGCGTATCCCGCCCGGCATGACCGTGGCCGTCACGGCGGGCAGCCGCGGGATCGCCGACATCGCGACCGTGGTCCGGGCGGCGGGCGTGTGGCTGCGCGACGCCGGGGCCGAACCGTTCATCGTGCCGGCCATGGGCTCGCACGGCGGCGCGACCGCCGAGGGACAGCGCGGCGTGCTCGCCCACTACGGCATCACCGAGGACACCATGGGCATGCCGATCCGGGCGACGATGGACACCGTCGATCTCGGCCCGGTGCCCGGCGGGCCGGCCGTTCACCTGGACCGGCACGCATCCGGGGCCGACGCGATCCTGCTCGTCAACCGGGTCAAGGCGCACACCGACTTCTCGGGACCGATCGAGAGCGGGCTCGCCAAGATCGCGGCGATCGGTCTCGGCAAGCAGCGCGGCGCGGAGGGCATCCACGCCTACGGTTCGCAGCACCTCGGGCACTGGGTGACGAAGGTCGCGCGCCGGCTCGCCGACAGCGAGCGGTTGCTCGGCGGGCTCGCGCTGGTCGAGAACGCCCACGAGCGGACCGCCCGCGTGGCGTTCGTCGAGCCTGACGGGGTGGGCGGCCCGGCCGAGGAGGCCCTGCTCGCGGAGGCCCAGCAACTGATGGGGCGCATCCCGTTCGACGAGCTGGACGTGCTCGTGGTGGACGAGATGGGCAAGAACAAGTCCGGCTCCGGCATGGACACCAACGTGATCGGGCGCATGATGATCCGCGGCTCGCAGGAGTTCGAGCGACCGCGTATCTCGACGATCGCCGTGCTCGCGCTCACCGAGGAGTCCTACGGCAACGCGGTCGGGCTCGGGCTCGCCGACTTCATCCCCTTCCGGGTGCTCGAGGCGCTCGACCTGCGCGCGACCTACATCAACGCGGTGACCGCGGGGAACGGCGGCGTGCAGCGCGGCCAGATCCCGATGGCGCTGCCCACCGACCGGGATGCCATCGCGGCGGCGATCCTGATGTGCGGGCGGCCCGACCCGGAGGGCGTACGGCTGGCCCGGATCCGCAGCACCCTGGAGACCTCCGAGCTCCTGGTGTCGGAGTCGCTGCGCGGCGAGCTCGCGCGGCATCCTGACCTGGAGATCTGCGGCGCCGCGCGGCCGATGGCCTTCGACGGGGCGGGCGCGCTCACCGGATGGAAGGGTTCCCCGGGGTGAGGCGCGTCGCGCTGTTCGTCTCCTGCGTGGCCGACCTGGCGGCACCCGGCCCGGCGCGCGCCGCGGTGGAGGTGCTCGAGGCCCTCGGCTTCGGGGTGGACGTGCCGCGGGGGCAGACCTGCTGCGGGCAGCCCGCGCTGAACTCCGGGTACCCGGAGGCCGCACGGCGGCTCATGCGGCACTGGCTGGACGTGTTCGAGCCCTACGACACGGTGGTGAGCCCGTCCGGCTCGTGCCCGGCGACGATCCACCACCAGTACCCCCGCGTCCTTCACGGCCAGGACCGCGAGCGGGCCCGCGCCCTCGTCGACCGTACGTACGAGCTCAGCCAGTTCGTCGCTGCCCACGGGGCGGGCCTGCCGCTGGCCCTCGAAGCGACCCTGACCTACCACGATTCCTGCCACATGCTGCGCAGCCTCGGCGAGCGGGACGCGCCCCGTACCGTCCTCGGCCGTATCGCGGGCCTGCGGGTCGTCGAGATGCCCAACGCGGAGGTCTGCTGCGGCTTCGGGGGGACCTTCGCCGCCAAGTTCGCCGACCTCTCCGTCGCGATGGCCGACCGCAAGCTCGCCGACGCGAGGGGCACCGGCGCGCACTACCTGGTCTCCGCCGACCCGGGCTGCCTCATGCACCTGTCCGCCCGGGCACGGGCCGCCGGCCTGCCGGTCAGGCCCCGCCACCTGGCCGAGGTGCTGCGGGACGCTCTGCCCGTGGC
>JBOHCZ010000079.1:0-4364 GCA_050699195.1 Streptomycetales bacterium | reverse complement strand
GCGCCGCTCCCTCCCCCGCAGCGCCCCTCCGGGCCGCTGGACGCCGACACCCTGGCGGCGGCGGTGGCCGCCGCGCAGCCCGAGGGGGCGATCGTCGTCGACGAGGGGGTCACGAGCACGCGGGGGTACTTCGACCTCGCCGGGGCGGCCGCGCCGCACACCTACCTCGTCAACACCGGAGGGGCCATCGGGCACGGCATGCCGCTCGCGACCGGTGCGGCCTTCGCGGCCCCCGAGCGGGCGGTGATCAGCTTGGAGGCCGACGGCAGCGGGATGTACACCCTGCAGGCGCTGTGGACCCAGGCCCGCGAGGGTCTGGACGTGACCACCGTCGTGTGCGCCAACCGCAGCTACCGCATCCTGCAGGCCGAGCTGCTGCGCGCCGGGGCGGCCGTGGGGACTGCCGCCGCCGGGCTCACCCACCTGGACAGCCCGGCCCTTGACTGGGTCCACCTGGCCCGCGGGATGGGCCTGCCCGCGACCCGGGCGGCGACCGCCGAGGACCTGACGGCACAGCTCGCCGTGGCCTGCGCCGAGCCCGGGCCGCACCTGGTCGAGGCAGTCCTCGAGACCTGACACGCAGCACGGCTAGGACGGCTCGGCCTGGGCCTTCCAGCCGGAGGGGACGACCACGACGGGACACGGCGCGTGGTGCACGCACTGCGAGCTCACGGAGCCGAGCAGCAGCCCGGTGAACCCGCCGTGCCCCCGGCTACCGAGCACCAGGAGATCGGCGTCCTCGGCGGCGGTGAGCAGCTCACGCACCGAAGGACCGTGCGGGGTCGCCTGCGTGACCTCCAGACCGATCGGCAGATCGGCCGCCAGCAGGGCCTTGTCGAGACGGGACTCCGCCCCCCGCTTCACATCCTCGAGCGAGGGTACGTAGCCGAAGGACGGTTCCGGGATCGCCGGGGTGTTGGTGATCAGCCACGCCGTGACGGCGTGCAGCACCCCGCCCCTGAGCACGGTCTCCTCGGCCGCCCATCGAAGTGCCCGCGTCGATCCGGTCGAGCCGTCGACACCCACGACGACGGTGTAGCGGCCCTCGCTCATGGTTCCTCCTCGCCGGGACGTGTCAGCCCCGATCTCAGCCCTCTTCCCGTTCCTGCGTCCCTTCCGGGTCACCGGGGGAGGCGCGTTCATCCAGCGGGATCACATCGCCGTTTGCCGGGTGTCCGGCCGGGTCCTGCGGGGCGGCCCGGGACCTGCGCGGCGGCCAGGTCTTCTCGACTTCCGCGTTGAGCGCGGCACCGATCAGGACCGCGAGCGCGGTGACGTAGAGCCAGAGCAGCATGGCGACCGGCGCGGCGAGCGAACCGTACACCGCCGTCGCCCCCGAGACGGTGCTCGTGAGATACAGGCGCAGCAGGGCGCTGCCGCCGATCCAGATGAGCAGGGCGAAGATGGCCCCTGGCAGGTCCTCGATCCAGGGCGTGCGTACCGGTACCGCCAGGTGGTAAAGGGTGGTGAGGAACGCCACCGACAGCACGACGACCACCGGCCAGTAGAAGGCACGCATGAACTCGAGGGGCTCGGGCAGCGCGAGCGAGACCAGCGTCGGCCCTGCGACGACGAGGGGCAGCAGCACCACCCCGAGGACGACGCCCACCAGGTAGAGCGAGAACGACAGCAGCCGGGTCTGCACGATCCCCCGTATCCCGCCGCGGCCGTAGGCGACCGTGATGGTGTCCACGTACACGTTGAGCGCCCGCGACCCCGACCAGAGCGCGATGAGGAACCCGATGGAGATGATGTCGGCGCGACCCGTGGTGAGCACGTCCTGGACGGTGGGGCTGAGCACCTGGTTCACCGTGTCGCCCGAGAGCACGGTGCTGGCCGCGTCGAGGATCGTCTGGCGCACCGACTGGATCGTTTCGACGCCCAGCAGGCCGTCGAGGTAGCCGAACGTGCCCACCAGGCCGAGCAGCAGCGGGGGCAGTGAGAGCAGGGCGAAGAACGCCGCCTCGGCGGCCAGGCCGGTCACCCGGTAGCGGAAGCACGATCCGACCGTGCCGGCGAGCACCAATCGCAGCTGGTCCCGGAGCCGTGGAGCCGGCTGGCGGGTAGAAGGGGGGGCGTGCTCCGCGGCCACGCGTCTACCGTAGCGGCATGGACCCTGCCACCCCGGCCACCCCGGCCACCCCGGCCACCCGCCCGGCCACCCACGACGTGACCAACCAGCCACCGCCGCTGGCCGGCTACGACGTCTTCGCCGCCGACAGGGCGCTCGTCGAGGCCGTTCGCCGGCACGGCGGGGGGCCCGCCCTGGACCGACTCTCCGAGCTGGGCGTGCGGGCCGGCAGCGAACAGGCGCAGCGCTGGGGTGCCGAGGCGAACGCCCACCCGCCGGTGCTGCGGACCCACGACCGCTATGGCAACCGCATCGACGAGGTGGACTTCCACCCGTCCTGGCACCGGCTGCTGGAGGTCGGCGTGGGTTGGGGGCTGGCCGGCGCGCCGTGGCGCGGCGAGCCCGCCGGCCACCTGGTGCGGGCGGCGGGCTTCCTGGTGTGGAGCCAGGTCGAGGCCGGGCACGGCTGCCCGCTGTCGATGACCTACGCCGCGGTACCGGCGCTGCGCCGCGACGAGAAGCTGGCCGCGGTGTGGGAGCCGCGGCTCACCTCGAGCTCGTACGACTTCGCGCTGGCGCCCCCTGCCGGCAAGTCCGGCTGCCTCGCGGGCATGGCCATGACCGAGAAGCAGGGCGGCTCCGACGTGCGGTCCAACACGACGCGGGCCGATCCGGCGCAGTCCGACGGCGAGTACCTGCTGACCGGGCACAAGTGGTTCTGCTCGGCGCCGATGTCGGACCTGTTCCTGGTGCTCGCGCAGGCGCCGGGCGGGTTGACCTGCTTCGTCGTACCACGGGTGCTGCCCGACGGCAGCCGGAACACCTTCCGTATCCAGCGCCTCAAGGACAAGCTCGGCAACCGGTCGAACGCGTCGTCCGAGGTGGAGTTCGCGGGCACCTGGGCGCAGCGGCTTGGCCCCGAGGGGCGCGGCGTGGCGACGATCATCGAGATGGTGGCGATGACCCGGCTCGACTGCGTCACCGGCTCCGCGGCGCTGATGCGCCAGGCGGTGGCGCAGGCCACCCACCACGCGGCTCACCGCCACGCGTTCGGCGGGCCGCTCGCCGGCAAGCCGCTGATGGCGAACGTGCTGGCGGATCTCGCCGTGGAGTCGGAGGCGGCGACGGCGCTCGCGATGCGGCTCGCGGCGGCCTTCGATGGAGACGAGCGGGCGCTGCGCCGCCTGGCGCTGCCGGTCGCGAAGTACTGGGTGTGCAAGCGTGCCCCCTGCCACGTCGGTGAGGCGCTCGAGTGCCTGGGCGGCAACGGCTATGTCGAGGAGAGCGGGATGCCCAGGCTGTACCGGGAGGCACCGCTGAACTCCATCTGGGAGGGATCGGGCAACGTGAACGCGCTCGACGTGCTGCGGGCGCTGCAGCGTGAGCCCGAGGCGCTGGACGCCTACCTCGCGGAGGTGGGGGCGGCCTCCGGCGCCGACCGGCGGCTGGACCTGGCGATCAAGGACGTGCTGCAGTCGCTCGCCGACCTGGACGGCATCGAGGGCCGGGGGCGGCGGCTGGTCGGGCAGCTGGCGCTGGTGCTGCAGGGTGCGCTGCTGGTGCGGCACGCCCCGCCCGCGGTAGCGGACGCGTTCGTGGCGTCCCGTCTTGACGGTGACTGGGGGTACACCTTCGGCACCCTGCCGCGCGGCGTCGACACCGGCGCCATCGTGGAACGCGCGACCCCACTGTACTAGTTAGGCCTGTTATCTCTTGGAGACCCTGTGATCTGTGTCGCGTGCCGGGAGGGCCGTCACACCGCGTGCCGCGGCGACAACTGGTGCGACTGCCAACACGAACAGCCGGGCCGCCCCGCCGAGCCGGCCACCGGATCGCCGGGCCCCTGACCTGCCCCCTGACCTGCCCCTGACCTGCCCCCTGAGCAGGCCGGCCGACTGCGGCCACACCACCTTCACGCCGTCCTCGCACGAGCGTCACGCCGCCGTCACAGGCCGGTCACACGATTGGGCGCAAGATGCGCGGGTAACCGATGCCCAGCAGGAGCCGTCCCGGATGGTGGAACCCATTGGTGCTTCTCCGGCCGCCCATGACAATCTTGGTGCCATGTCCCGTGCTGGCACCCTTCTCGTCGGTCGGCTGCACGTCGATCTACGGCGCATCGCCAGCGCGCTCTGTAGCCCGGCAACCTGACCCCGCCGCCCTACCCGAAGGGTGCGCGGGCGCATGCCGGCGTAGTCCTCCCCTCCACTCGGTGAGCGCTGTGGCCGCGCGCCCGCGCTTCCCCCGCAGCCGGAGGACCGCCATGGCGCCACGAGCAGCGACGGACCTGACC
>JBOHCZ010000078.1:0-3649 GCA_050699195.1 Streptomycetales bacterium | reverse complement strand
GGCGACTCCGGGGCCGGGCCGCCGCGGCGCAGGAGCGTGGTCACGGCGCGGTCACCCCGTACGGCCTGGCGGTGCCGGCCGCCTCGTACGGCCGGGCGGTGGCGCGTACGGGGTCGCACTCCGGCCGCAGCACGTCACGCACCACCGTGGCGGCGAGGTAGGTCAGCCCGGCCAGCCGGACCATGATGGTGACCCAGTAGAGCCGCGGGGGCAGCGCGTGGTCGGCGTCCTGCCCGGCGACGAGGTAGTACCACACCGAGAAGAAGTACAGCACCTCGCATGCCTGCCAGATCAGAAAGTCCCGCCACCGCGGCCTCGCCAGGGCCGCCAGCGGGATCAGCCACAGCACGTACTGCGGCGAGTAGACCTTGTTGACGACCACGAACGCCGCGATCACCAGGAACGCGAGCTGGCCGAGTCTGGGAGGTCGCGCGGCCCGCAGCCCCAGCGTCAGGATGCCCAGGCAGAGCAGGGCGAAAAGCCCCGAGGTGACGGCGTTGAGATGGGCGTCGAGAAGCCCCCCGGCGGTGTGCCCGGTCTGTTCGAGGATCAGCCACAGCGATCCGAAGTCCGCCGAGCGCCCCTCGTTGAACGTGTAGAAGGTCTGCCACCCCTCAGGGGCGAGCACCATGACGGGCAGGTTGACCACGAGCCAGGCAGCCGCGGCCCCGACGGCGGTGCGGGCGAACCTCCCGACGCGCCGCTCCCGCAGGGCGAGGACGAGCAGCGCGCCGAGCAGCAGCACCGGGTAGAACTTCGCCGCGGTGGCGAGGCCGAGCAGGACGCCCGCCAGGGCGGGGCGGTCGCGGGTCCACGCGAGAAGCGCGAGCATCGCACCGGCGACCGCGAGCAGATCCCAGTTGATGGTGCCGGCGAGGAGCATGCCAGGTGCCAGCGCAACGAGCGCGGCGTCCCACGGCCGGCGCCCGGCGATCTTGACCACCGCGGTGACCGTGACCATCGCCAGGACGAGCATCAGCACCGCGTTGACGTCGTAGAAGAGGACGGTCTGGGCGTCGACGCCGTCCGCGGTCCGGGCGATCCATGACGTCGCGGTCATCACCGCCCCCGTGAGGACGGGGTACTCCAGGGCCGGGTAGCCGCCCGTGTCGAGGTAGGGCAGCTGCCCGTCGACGAACCCGCGTTCGCGGAACATGTGGGGGATGTCGCTGTAGCAGGCGTGGGAGTACTGCAGCGCGTTGTCTCGCGGCCAGCCGATGTCGCGGCAGTAGCCCTTCTGGGCGACGCCGATCACGAACATGACGGTGACCAGGGCGAGGAGCACGCGCAGCGGGGTCCACCAGCCCTGGCCCGCTCGGGCATGATGCCCGAGCGGGCCACCCACGGCCTCGCTGCCGGCGGCGACGAGCGGGTCGTCCCTGGACGGCGGCACCGGGTCTCGCATGGAGACCGGGCCGCGTGTCCATGCCGCCCGCGGCGACACCGTCACGTGTTACCTCGACGGTGATGGGCTGCTGGTCTCGGTTCGCCCGCCGCCGCCTCCGCTGCACAGCGGCCACGGCGAGCAGTCGCCGCCACCGCCACCACCGCCGCCACCACCGCCCGGCGGCACGATGGTCGGGTCGGGTGCGGTGTAGGTGGGTTCGGGCACCGGGCTGAAGGTGGACTCCGGTTCCTCGGTCGGCGTGGGCGGGACGGTCTCCGTCGGCGTCGGGGTCACCGTCGGCGTCGGGGCCGGGTTGATGGTTTCACCGAGCTTGGCCGGCGGCGGGAACTCCTCGATGGGCTCGCCCTTGAGGGCCCGCTTCATGAACTCGGTCCAGATTTGGGCGGGATAGCCGCCGCCGAAGAAGGTCTCCATGCCCGCCACCCCGTCGAGTGACTCGGTGCCGTCGCCCTTGTAGAAGGCCACCGCTGCGGCCAGCTGGGGGGTGTGGCCGGCGAACCAGGCGGACTTGTCCTCGGCCGTCCCGGTCTTGCCCGCCGCGGGCCTCTCGAGCTCCTTGGCGGCCTCTCCCGTGCCGCGCTTGACGACCTCCTGGAGAGCGAAGTTGACGTCGGCCATGATGTCGTCGTCGAAGACCTCGCGGCTCTTCGGCTCCGCCTTGAACAGGGTGGCGCCGGTCTGGCCCTTGACCTTGTCGATCATGAAGGTGTTGGCGCGCACCCCACCTGCGGCGAGGGTTGCGTAGGACTGGGCCATCTCGAGGGGGGTGACCGAGGCCGTGCCCAGGGTGACCCGGATGTTGTCCTCGAGCCCTGGAGTCTTCTTGGGGATGCCGGCGCGTATCGCGGAGTCGACGACAGCCTTCGGCCCGATCTCCATCGTGAGGTCGGCGAAGGCGGTGTTGATCGACTCAGCCGTGGCCCTCATCAGGGTCACGTACCTGCCGTAGTCCTCCTCGAACTCGTTGTGCACCGGCTTGTCGTCGGGGATCTTGAGCGGCGTGTTGCCCTTGAAGCGACTCTGGAGACCGATGTCCTCCTCGAGGGCGGCGGCGAGCGTGAACGGCTTGAACGTCGACCCGGCCTGCGGCCTGGCCTGCGTCGCGTCGTTGTACTGCACCTCGGTGTAGTCCCTGCCACCCCAGACGGCCATCACGCGGCCGGTGCGGGGCTCGATAGCGGCAAGGCCGGCGTGCAGGTCCTTGGCGCCCTTCTTGGGGAAGCCGTGCTTCATCGCCATGTTCGCGGCGTGCTGCACCTTCTTGTCGAACGTGGTCGTGATCCGCAGCCCCTTGAGCTCGACCTCCTGCTCGCTGAAGCCCCTGGACTGCAGCTCGTCCTTGGCGGACTGGAGCAGGTATCCGTTCGGACCCTCGTAGTCGTTGGCCGCCTCGTACTTGCTTACCTTGGGAAACTTCGCCGTCTGGGCCTCGTGGCCGCTGATCCACCCCATCGAGGCCATGCCGTCGAGCACGTAGTGCCAGCGGTCGACGAGCGCCCCGCGGCTCTCCTCGGGGTCGTAGAGGCCGGGCGAGCGGATGATCGACGCGAGGACGGCGGACTCCTCGACGGTCAGCTTGCTCGCGGGCTTCCCGAAGTAGGCCCGCGAGGCGGTCTCGATGCCGTAGGAGCCCCGGCCGAAGTAGATGGTGTTCAGGTAGTCCTCGAGGATGTGCGCCTTGGAGTGCCGCTGGTCGATCTTGACCGCGATGAACAGCTCCTTGAACTTGCGCGTGTAGGTGCGTTCCTGGGTCAGGAACATGTTCTTCACGTACTGCTGGGTGATGGTGGAGCCACCCTGCGTCGACTGGCCGGTGAAGTTGACCCATACGGCACGCGCGAGGCCGGTCGGCGAGATGCCGGCGTCTGAGTAGAAGGTGCGGTTCTCGGCCGCCAGCACCGCTTGCTCGGTGTGGTCGGGGATCTCGGAGAGGTCGACGGACGTGCGGTTCTGCGCGCCCACGCGGCCGAGCTCGGTCTTTCCGTCGGCGTAGTAGAAGACGCTCGTCTGCCCGGTCGCGAGCTCGTTGGGCGCCGGCACGTCGACCATCGCGTAGGAGATCCCCACCATGGCGAGCATGGCGGCGAACCCGATGACGCACATGGTCGCCATCTGGAAGAACGACGGGATCCACCGGCGCAGCCCGTACTTCCCGGCACGCGGGTAGTCGACGAGTCGGTCGCCCCCGCCCGAACGCGCGGCGGCACGCGCCTCCATCCGGCTCCTCGGGCGGCCGGCCGC
>JBOHCZ010000077.1:0-5101 GCA_050699195.1 Streptomycetales bacterium | reverse complement strand
CGCCCGGGCTGGCGGAGGTGGACGCGGCCGCCTGCCGGTGGGTGGCCGCGGGCCCGGGGCGGAGCGGGCGTTTCCGCCTGGCGGACCCGGTGCTGATCCGCCACCTGATCTGGACGGCCGCACGCCGCGGCCTGCCCCTGCAGGTCCACACCGGCTTCGGGGACCCCGACCTGCACCTGCTCGGCGCCAACCCCCTCCATCTCACCGCGCTCATCCGCGCGCTGGCCCCGACCGGCACGACCGTGCTGCTGCTGCATTGCTACCCCTACCACCGCGAGGCGGCCTACCTGGCGTCGGTGCACCCGCACGTGGCCATGGACGTCGGCCTGGCGGTCCCCTACGTCGGCGTGCGTGCCTCCGCGGTGCTCGCCGAGGCGCTGGAGCTGGCGCCGTTCCACAAGCTGCTGTACGCGTCGGACGGGTTCGGGCTGCCCGAGCTGCTGTACCTGGGTGCCGTGCGGTTCCTGGGCGCCCTCGAGGAGGTCCTCGCGCCGTGGGTGAACGGCGGGGAGATGGGCTACGACGACGCCTGCCGCCTGGCGGGCATGGTCGCCAGCGGGAACGCCCGGCGGGTCTACGCGATCGAGTGAGCCCGCCGCCGGGAGGGTGCTGACCCGATCGGCTCGTCGGGCGCGGCATTGGGGGGAGGCCGCTACGCACGGCCGATCGGTGGGGAATATCATGGACGCGTCCGCCCGGCGTTCAGCCGTGGGTTCCCGCCGTTGTGGGCCTCACAGTGGGCACGGTGCGGACGACTCCTTACCTTCCACCTTCACACACAGCGGTCTCCGGCGCGGGGACCCGGTTTCGCATGAGCACTTCCGTCACTGTCCGTACGTTATTAGGTACTAAGAGTGAGCAACATGGCGGGGCAGCCACGTCTCGAGCTGAGCTTGACCCAGGTCGCCGCGAGCACGCTGGCGACGGTGGCCGGTGTCGCGATCGCCTCCAACTTCGGTGGCGCGGGCACGGCCGCGGGCGCCGCGGTGATGGGCCTGGTGACGACGGCGGGCACCGTCGTCGTCCAGCACTGCCTGTCCCGGCTGCGCGTGAGCCTGCGCACGAACGCCGACCCCAGCGGGGCCGTGACCGGCGTTCCCGACGCGCCCGGGGAGGAACGGTGGAGGCGGCGTGCCACCGGGGCGGTCCTCGCTGCCGGCATCGCCGCTCTCGCGGTCATCGCGATCTCCTCGCCCGACGCACCGTTCGGCGATCTGCTGCGCGGGCGCGGCGGCGACGAGGGGGCGGCAATCGGCCGGCACGAGCCCCGTTCGCCGGGCAATGCCGTAGCGGCCGGGTACACCGAGGCCGGAGCCGGGTCGGACGCCCGCACCGGGAACGCCGAGGGGCCGCAGATCACCTCAGCCGCGACCGGCACCCCGGCGGCCTCGGCCACGCCTGCCCCCGCCTCGGCGACCAGCTCTGTGAGCGCCACGTCGGGTGAGCCCGACAGTGAGCCGGCGGGCTCACCCTCCCCGTCCGCGCCCAGCCGCTCACCCGACCCGTCGCCCACTCCGTCCCCTGACGAGGGGTTGCCGCTGGGCCCGCCGGCGGAACAGCAGAGTGGGCAGACCCCCCGATGACGTGGTTGTCCCGGGCTGCCATACCGCCCGGAACGAATTGGCCGTATGCTGCTGCGAACCGTCGAGTAACGGCCAGAACCGCGTCCGCCCCCAAGGCATCCGGAGAGCATTCGACCGCCTCCGGACCGCCGCTGTCGGAAGGACCACCGCTGGTATGAGCGACACCCCCATCTACGACGAGATCGAGGCAGCGTGGCGGCATGAGTTCCGGCACGCGCCGACGGGCGACTTCCGCGCGGCACCCGCGGCGGGATCCGGGTACGCGCCGCCACCGGGGGTCGGCTACCCGACGGCGCCCGGCTACGGCGGTTACGCATCCGCGCTGAGCGTCGGTGCGCCGGCACAGTTCCAGGCCGGCGGCCCGGCGGGTTATCCGGGCGGCGCACCGAACGGCGGCTACCCGCCGGCGCCACCTCCCGGGTACGCCGGCGGCCCCCCTGCCTACCAGGGCGGGGCACCCCCCGGATACCCCCCCATGCTCCCCGCGCCGAGTGGCCAGTACGCACCCGGCCCGCCCCGCCCGCCCGCAGGATCGCTCGAGGGCAACTGGAACCAGCCTCCCCGGCCGAGGGCCGACTACGGCAGGGAGTGGGGCACCCAGGACCGTTACCCCCAACAGGAGCGCTACCCCCAGCAGGAGCGTTACCCTCCCTATTCCTGAGCTGTCGCATGCCTCCTGCCGCACGTGACCTGCGTACTCCATTCCATTGGTTCATCTCCGAAAAGATCGTCCGCTGAAAGTCGAATGATCGCGGACGTGCAGTTCTGAGGGCACAAAACGGGTTGGCGGATAACCGTCGTCATCCGAGAAAGTCCTGCCGCATTCTGGTGGCGTGCTGGGCCGAGCGTAGGCCGCACCGAGATCCGACTCCTGGCACCGATGCCGCACAAGGGCTACAAGCTACGGCAAAAGCGGGAAAAAGGTATATCAGGACGGTGTCAGTGATGTCACCGTTTCTTAACGGCTTATCGTCGCAGCACATCGGGTGATTGTGCGATTACCTTTTCCCAGGACTTGTGATCTCGCTCGGCGCCTGCCTAAACTCCCCGTCGGTTTGTGCCTTGCAAGCCCCCCGGGGTCGGATACGCCGAGTCCTGCCACCGATCCCGGCGGACGGTCGAGATTGACCCGCCGGCAGGAGCGGGGGACCCAACTTGCGGCACCGCGTGCCGCTCGGGGTGAAGCCGCCTATGGCGGCCGGGCTAACTCCGGCCCGAACCCGACAGCTGACCTCGCAGGCGTCGGAGAAGGTGGAGCAAGTTCATGCTGCACAATTCACGGGGGCGGCATCGCCGCACCGGTCGCAAGACCGCCCTGATCGCCAAGGCCACCGCAACGGTGGCGGCCGGCGCCGGACTCCAGGCCGTGGCTCTCGGTGGAACCGCCAGCGCGGCCAGCGTGAGCACCTGGGAAGAGCTCGCCAATTGCGAGTCCAGCGGCGACTGGCATATCAACTCCGGCAACGGCTTCTATGGAGGCCTGCAGTTCGTACAGAGCACCTGGGAAGGCTACGGCGGCCTCAACTACGCGCCGCGGGCCGACCTGGCGACCAAGGCCGAGCAGATCGCCATCGCCGAAAAGGTGCAGGCATCGCAGGGCTGGGGTGCCTGGCCCTCGTGCTCGGCCGAGATCGGGCTCTCCGGTTCCGACCCGGGGAGCGCTCCGGCTCCCACTGGTGCTTCCTCCCCCAGCTCCAGTGGCGGTTCGAGCCACCAGCGCACCCACTCCGGCGGCCATGATGAGCGTGCCGACCGTGCCGCACGCGGGGACCGGGCCGGTGGCGGTGTCGGAGGCTCGACCTACACGGTCAAGCCCGGCGACACTCTCAGCAAGATCGCTGCCAACCTGGGCGGCGTCAGCTGGCAGGAGCTCTACGAGGCCAACAGAAATGTCATCGATGACGCCAACCTGATATTCCCCGGCCAGCAGCTGCGTCTTCCGTAGCTGCCGAGGAAACGACAGTGTGGCGGTCGCCGGTCCGTGTGCCGGCGGCCGCCACACGCCCGGTGTGGCTCATCGGAGTGAGCCGGTCGAGGTCACCCGCCGGGCGTCCGTATACTGACGTGATTGACCGAGCGGCCACGTGCCCGGTACGACCGATATCAGCCAACCGTGGATAGAGATCTTGTCCGCTTTTAGTGGTGCACACAGAGACGCCGTCATAGTTCGGCAGGTGGCGCGGCCCCCGTCATGAGGCCTCGTCCCGCCCGCGCAGTGCTCGGTATCCTGGTGTCGTGCGCGGGTCTCGTCGTCATCGATCTCGTCCTGTTCGGGAACGGTTTGGTGCTGAGCGTGGACGCGGCGGTGCACCGGGCCGGGTTCAACGCCCGCTGGCCGGAGTTCTTCCCGATGGCGAAGGCGATCGAGTTGTTCGGCCAGCGTGCCCCCACCTCCGTCCTTGCCATCCTCACGGCCGCCGTGCTGGCCCTGCGCCGCCATACGCTGCGCCCGCTGCTCGTGCTCGGTGGCGCCCTGCTGGCGCTCAACGTCGTCGTCGGCGGGATGAAGCTCACCACAGGCCGGCTCAAGCCGAGGACTGACATGGCGGGGCTGTTCCACGACGGCGGGATCATCTTCCCCTCCGGCCATGCGGCCAACGTCGTCCTCACCTGGGCGGTGCTGAGCTATCTCCTGGTGCGCTTCGGCGACCGCCTGTGGCGGCCCCGAGTGCTCGCGGCCGCCGTCGCCTCGGTATCGCTCGGTGTGGGCGCGGTCTCGGTCTACCTCGACACCCACTGGGTGAGCGACATCGTGGTGGGCTGGCTGGTCGGAGCGGCCATCTTCGTGGGCACCGTGCTCGTGGACCAGCTGGTGGACCGCTACTCCGCGGGCCGCCTGGAGACGGCGGACGCCCCCGTACGTGACGGCGTCCCCGCCGGGGTCGGCGCGGACCGCAACTCCGACCTGGCCGCCTAGGCCCACCCGGAGGCGCCATGTCGGCGGAGGGTTCCGGCGTTCCGGGCGGGGCGATCCACGGCGAGCATCCGTTCCTGCCACCAGAAGAGCAGCGCAACCCGGTACGCCGGTTCCGTGGGCGCCTGCCTTCGCCGGTGATGCTGTGGACCGCACAGCACGCGGGCCGGCGCGCGGGATTGACGGTGTCCTCGGCGCTCGTGGCGGACGGCGAACCTGGACGCGTGCTCGGCTTGATCGACGAGGAGTCCGACCTTTGGGAAGTCCTCCAGGACTCCCGGCTTTTCGCCGCGCAACTGCTCGCGTGGTCCCACCGCTCGGCCGCGGACGCTTTCGCGGGAGTCGCCCCTGCCCCAGGGGGGCCGTTCCGGGGCTACGCGTGGCACGACTCGTCATGGGGGCCCGTGCTGAGCGACGCGGCCACCTGGGTGGGGTGCCGGTTGGCCGGTTCCAGACCGATGGGATACGCGCTGCTCGTGGAGGCGGACATCGAGCAGATCGTGCTCGGGGACGAACCGCGGCCGCTGCTGCACCGCCGGGGCCGCTACGTCACCATCGGCTGAACCCACCGGACACCGGCAGCGGGCGTGCCTCACCGTCGATC
>JBOHCZ010000076.1:0-2639 GCA_050699195.1 Streptomycetales bacterium | reverse complement strand
CGGCCGGCCTCGTTGACCGCGACGACGACGACCGGACTGTCCTTGGGGATGCCTGCGACGACGACGACTCCCGGACGTTCAGGGGCGATGTGCCCTCGCACCTCGAGCGCGAGCTTGCGGATGTCGTCGGGAGGGGTGCCGTCCGCCGCGCGGTGCACGACGACCGCGGCCCCGGCCACGTCTTGCGCTTCCGCGGCGAGCCCGGGCGCAGCCCGCACCAGCTGCTGGTAGCGCAACCGCTCGATCTCCTTCTCGGCGTCGCGCAGCCGCGACACGATCGAGGACACCCGATCGGGCAGCTGTTCAGGGCGGGTCTTGAGGGCCTCGGCGAGCTGTGCCACCAGGATGTGCTCCCTGGCGAGGAACCGGTACGCGTCACCGCCCACGAGTGCCTCCACGCGGCGTACCCCGGCGCCGATGGAGGCCTCGCCGAGCAGCTTCACCACGCCGAGCTGGCCGGTGTGGTGGGCGTGCGTACCGCCACACAGCTCTCTCGCCCAGTCGCCCACCGACACCACGCGTACCTCGTCGCCGTACTTCTCCCCGAAGAGCGCCATCGCCCCGATGCTGCGCGCCTCGTCGAGTGCCATCACCTCGGCGTGCACCTGGAGGTCGTCGATGAGCAGCGCGTTGACACGCTCTTCCACCTCGGACAGTACGCTCGCCGGCACGGCGCCGACGGCCGTGAAGTCGAACCGGAACCGCCCCGGGGAGTTCTCCGAGCCCGCCTGCGTCGCGGTCTCGCCCAGCGCCTCCCGGAAGGCTTTGTGCACCATGTGCGTCGCCGTGTGGGAGCGGGAGATCGCCCGCCGGCGTTCGGTGTCGACCGCGGCCACGGCGCCGAGCCCGAGGGTGACCTCGCCCCTCAGGACCCTCGCCCGGTGGACGATCAGCCCGGGGATGGGGGACTGCACATCCTGCACGTCGGCGAGGGCGTCCCCCTCGAAGGTGATGACGCCCCGGTCGGCCAGCTGGCCGCCGCCCTCGGCATAGAAGGGCGTCCGGTCCAGCACGATGTCCACCTCGTCGCCCGCACCGGCTGCGGGTGCCGGCACGCCGTCGACGAGGAGCCCGCGGACCACGCTGTCGGCGGTCACCTCCGTATAGCCGCAGAACGCCGACTCGCCCGCCCGGTCCAGGACATCGCGGTAGCGGGACACGTCCAGGTGGCCGGTCCTGCGGTCCAGGGCGTCCGCCCGCGCCCGCGCCCGCTGCTCGTCCATGAGGCCCCGGAAGCCCTCCTCGTCGACCGAGAGCCCCTGCTCGGCGGCCATCTCGAGGGTGAGGTCGATCGGGAAGCCGTAGGTGTCGTGCAGCTGGAACGCCTGCCCGCCGGACAGCCGGCCGCGCCCGTCCCGCTTGGCCTTGGCCGCCGCGGTGTCGAAGAGCTGGGTGCCGGTGCGCAGCGTCTGGAGGAACGACTCCTCCTCGGCCGCCGCGACCGCCTCGATGCGTGCACGGCCGGTCTCGAGCTCCGGGTACTGCGGGCTCATCGCCTCGATGGTCCGCTCCACGAGGTCGGGGATCACCGGGTCGTGTGCGCCCAGCAGCCGGAGATCGCGGATCGCCCGGCGCATCATGCGGCGCAGGATGTAGCCGCCGGCCTCGTTGCTCGGCGTCACACCGTCGCCGATGAGCATGACCGCGGTCCTGACGTGGTCGGCGATCACGCGGAGCGCCACGTCGGCGCGCGGGTCCGTGCCGTACTTCTGCTCCGTGAGCTCGGCCGCGCGTTCCAGGGTCCGCCGGGTGGTGTCGATCTCGTAGAGGTTGTCGACCCCCTGCAGCAGCGTCGCCAGGCGCTCCAGCCCGAGGCCGGTGTCGATGTTCTTGGCGGGCAGGTCGCCCCGGACGTCGAAGTCCACCTTGCTTCTGACCGCACCGAGGGCATGCTGCATGAAGACGAGGTTCCAGATCTCGAGGTAGCGCTCCTCGTCGGCGACCGGGCCGCCCTCGCGCCCGTGCTCAGGCCCGCGGTCGTAGTAGATCTCGCTGCAGGGTCCTCCCGGCCCGGGTACCCCCATGTGCCAGTAGTTGTCGGCCACGCCGCGCCGCTGGATACGCTCGGCCGGGACCCCGACGACACGGTGCCAGATGTCGAATGCCTCGTCGTCGTCGGTGTAGACGGTCACCCAGAGACGGTCCTCGGGGAAGCCGTAGCCACCGTCGGCGACCGGTTGGGTGAGCAGCTCCCACGCGAGCGGGATCGCCGTCTCCTTGAAGTAGTCGCCGAACGAGAAGTTGCCGCACATCTGGAAGAACGACCCGTGGCGGGTGGTCTTGCCGACCTCGTCGATGTCGACGGTGCGCACGCACTTCTGCACGCTGGCGGCCCGGGGGTAGGGCGGCTGCACGTCGCCGAGAAAGTATGGCTTGAACGGCACCATGCCCGCGTTGACGACCAGCAGTGTCGGATCGTCGGCGATCAGTGAGGCCGAGGGTACGACGGTGTGCCCGCGCTCCCGGAAGAACGCCAACCAGCGGCTACTGATCTCCGCTGAATCCATCAGAGCATGCCCTCCCCCTGCGGTGGGCGGCGGGCGGGCCGCCGCTGCGCGGCGTGGCCACCGCGCCCATCGTGGCCCTCGGAGTCACCGTCGAGGCCGAGCGCCTCGCGCAGCTCCCGCTCCCGTTCGCCC
>JBOHCZ010000075.1:0-3868 GCA_050699195.1 Streptomycetales bacterium | reverse complement strand
AGCACCCCGCTCGCGGCGAGCGCGCGCAGGTCCCCCGGCACCCCCATCCCCTGGCCGGCGGGGAACGGGCGCAGCCGGCCACGGCTCCACACCCGCGCGGAGACCGTCGCGGGAGCGACGAGGTCCTCGCCGAGGCCGACCTCCCGCGCCAGGGCCTGGCCCTCGGGCCGGCGCGCGAGCATCATGTCGGCCCCTTCGTCGACGGGCACCCCCGCCACGTCGCTGACCTGGAGCTTGCCGCCGAACGCCGGGGACCCCTCCAGGACGGTGACGTGCAGCCTCTCGCCGCCAGCACGCCGCAGGAACCAGGCGGCGGCGAGTCCGGCGATGCCGCCGCCCACGACGACCACGTGACGGGGATGGCGGTTCATAGCGTCACGATCCCAGATCGCGGCGGGAACCGCGGCGTCCCTTCCCGCGTCAGATCACCGATCCGGGCACAGCGGGGGCGGTCCCGGCCGGAGGAAGGGCACGGAAGGGGCAGGGTGCGCCATGAGGCTCGGGGTCAGGGTAGGTCTCACGCTGGCCGGGACGGCGTTGCTCGCCGCCTGCGGCGGTGGGGTGTCCGGCGGCGAGGGTGAGGCAGCGAGCGGCACGGCCGGTGACGCCCGCGACGGGTTGCGGGCGCTGCGGGCTGAGGCGAGCGTCGGGCAGCCTGGGCCAGGGCGAGACGGCGGGCTGGCCCGGGTCGTCCCCCGGGGGCGGCAGGTCGTCCATACCGCGCAGGTCACGGTGGAGACCCGCGACGTGTCCACGGCCGCCGCGCGCGCCGAACAGCTGGCGCTCGGCGCGGGGGGCATGGTCAGCGCCCAGGACACCAGCACCGACAGCATCACCGACACCGTCACGGGCTCCCCGGCCGGTCCCGCGGATCCCGCCGCCCGCCAGACCCGGGCCGAGCTCACCCTGCGGGTCCCGCCGGAACAGTACCGGCAGGTCCTCCGCGACCTGGCGGAACTGGGCCGGCGGCTCGCGCTGACCTCGCGGGCCGAGGACGTCACCCAGCAGGTGGTCGACGTCGAGGCAAGGCTCCAGACGCAGCAGGACAGCGTGCAGCGGCTGCGGGCGCTGCTCGCGGAGGCGGAGTCGGTCAGCGACGTCATCAGCATCGAGTCCGAGCTGTCGCAGCGCATCGCCGACCTGGAGGCCCTCGAGGCCCGCCAGCAGGCGCTCACCGAACAGGTCGCCATGACCACCATCACCGTGCTGTTCCTCGAGCCGGAAGCCGCGGCCCGACACGACGCGTCGGGGTTCCTGGCCGGGCTGCGCGCCGGCTGGCAGGCCTTCACCGCCTCGCTGGCCTGGCTGGCCACCGCGGTCGGCGCGGTGCTGCCGTTCGCCGCCGTGCTCGTCGTGCTCTGGCTGGCCTACCGCCTGGTGCGGCAGCCCGCACGGTGAACGGGTCAGGATCGAGCCCGGACCGGGCCAGGACCGAGTCAGGGGCGTGCGGAGCGCTCGTGGACGAACTCCACGAGGCGCGTGAGCACGTCCGGGTCGGTCTCGGGAAGCACGCCGTGGCCCAGGTTGAACACGTGACCTTCGGCGGCGCGGCCCGCGTCGAGCACCGCCTGCGCGCGCTCCTCGACGACCTCCCAGGGCGCCAGGACGGCGGCCGGGTCCAGATTGCCCTGCAGCGCCCTCCCGGGGCCGACCCGCCGTGCCGCGTCGTCGAGCGGCACCCGCCAGTCCACTCCGACGACATCGGCGCCGGCCTCGCCCATCAGTCCGAGCAGCTCACCGGTACCCACCCCGAAGTGGATGCGGGGCACGCCGAGGTCGGCCACGCCGGCGAGCACCTTCGCGCTCGCCGGCAGCACGAACCGCCGGTAGTCCCCGGCCGGCAGGGCGCCCACCCATGAGTCGAAGAGCTGGATGGCACTGGCCCCTGAGGTCACCTGGACACGCAGGAACGTCGTCGTGATGTCGGCCAGGCGGTCGAGCAGGGCGGCCCACAGGTCGGGCGCGCCGTACATCATCGCCTTGGTCCGCGTGTGGTTCTTGGAGGGGCCGCCCTCGATGAGGTAGCTCGCCAGCGTGAACGGAGCCCCGGCGAAGCCGATGAGGGGGACGTCGCCGAGCTCGCCGACGAGCGCTTCCACCGCCTTCGCGATGTAGGGGATCTCGGACGCGTCGAGCGGGGGCAGCCGGTCCAGGTCGCCGGCGGCAGCGACCGGGTGGGCCACCACCGGGCCCACCCCGGCCTCGATGTCGAGATCGACCCCCACCGCCTTGAGCGGGACCACGATGTCGCTGAAGAGGATCGCGGCGTCGACGCCGTAGCGACGCACCGGCTGCAGGGTGATCTCGGTGACCAGATCAGGCCGCGTGCAGGCCTCGAGCATCGTCACGCCCTGCCGCGCGCGGCGGTACTCCGGCAACGCCCGGCCGGCCTGCCGCATGAACCACACGGGCGTACGGGACACCGGCCGGCGCCAGCAGGCGCGCAGGAACACGGACTCAACGTGGGTGCTCACCTCCCGATCCTCGCACGACACGCGCGCTCCCCTCGGACCCTGCGTGCCCGCAGCGTGCGGGCACCGTACGCTGCGGGTATGGAAGCCAGCCGGGGGGTCGACCGGGCAGCTGAGGAGTTCCAGGGCGTCTTCGCCGGGCTGCACGCCGCCCGCCTGCGGCGCGAGGTCATCGTCGAGGAGGTGCCCGCCCCGGCGCGGCTCGCCCCGTACTCCGCCGCCCTGTCCGCGGAGGTGGTCGTCGGCGGCCAGGAGCTGGCGAGCGGGCGCCTCGTGCTGCTCCACAACCCCGCCGCCCCGGACGCCTGGCGCGGGACGTTCCGGCTCGTCACCTTCGTGCGTGCGGAGCTGGAGCCGGAGATGATGTCGGACCCGCTGCTGCCGAGCGTCGGATGGACGTGGCTGGCCGACGCCCTCGGCTCCCGGGACGCCCGCCACGTCGCGGCGAGTGGCACGGTGACGCGCGCGGCCTCAGAGAGCTTCGGCACCCTCTCCGACCGGCCAGCGACGACCGAGATCGAGGTCAGGGCCTCGTGGACGCCGACCGACGCCGACCTGTGCCCCCATCTGGAAGCCTGGGTCGAGTTGCTGTGCACCGCAGCCGGCCTGCCCCCCCTGCCGCCCGGGGTCGTCGCGATCCCGCAGCGCCGCGCTACCCAGAAGCCGCACTGACCCAGGGGCCCGTCACCCTCCGTCACCACGTCGACACTTCACCCGACCGGGCTAGCGGGCAAGGGTAAAGACCAGGGCCGAACCTGCCGAAGAGTAGGTGAAGATCCGGGCAGTGTCCCGCCCGGACACCCCGAACCTCAGGCAGGAGCCCCGGTGTCGCTACTCGTTGAGCCCACGGCGACTCTCGTTCCCCGTCATGCCCAGCGCATCTCGGCCATGGTCGTCGCCGAGGATCCGCGTGCCCGTGCCGCCATGACACGCCTCCTCTGGCTCATCGGCGCCCGCGACGTCGTGGAGGCGGCGTCCGCGGCAGAGGCCCGCCGGCGTGCACTGCGCCCGCGCGACATCTGCGTGGTCGACGTCCACCTGCCCGACGGGTCCGGCCTTGCGCTGCTCGCTGAGATGCGCCGGCTCGGCTGGACCGGCGGGCTCGCGCTCTCCGGCGCCGACGACGGCTACGCGGTCAGGGCGGCCTTCTCCGCAGGGGTGAAGGGCTATCTCGTGACCGGTCACCGGGCGTCGCTTCGTTCCCACCAGGCGCCGAACGGCACGCCGTACGGCGCCCTGCCGCCGCACGCCGGTCAGCGAACTCCCGCAACCCCCCGCACCGGCGGGGTAGGGAACGGGCTCCCGCGCGTCTCACCGCGGATCGCGGGCCGGCCGATCGGGGCCGCGGCCTACCCGGCCACGGCCTGGGCGGGGGAACGGGGGCAGACAGTCCCGGG
>JBOHCZ010000074.1:0-2809 GCA_050699195.1 Streptomycetales bacterium | reverse complement strand
TCCCCGAGCGGGGGCGGGGAGTCGCGACGGCGGATGGCAGACACGGCGGCTAACCTGTGCCCACGCGCCCATCCGCGGATCAGAGGAAGGGGACTAGATCAGTGCTGCAATCGGCGGGGCAACTGTCCGGACAGCGCATCCTTGTGACCGGTGGCAGCGGCTTCATCGGGTCAAGCCTGGTGCCGCGACTTCGCAAGCTGGACGTCACGGTCACGGTCGCCGACCTGAACCCCTTTCCCGACCCCGACGTCGAGACCGTCGTGGGCGACCTCCGCGACCCCGGGGTACGCGACGCGGCCGTCACTCCCGGGCTGAGCGGCATCGTCCACCTGGCAGCCGAGACGTCGGTGCTGAAGTCCATCAGCGACCCCGTCGGGATCTACGACGCGAACGTCGGCGTCACGGCCGGCCTGCTCGAGCTGGCCCGGCTGCGCGGTGTCGGGACGTTCCTGCTGGCATCGACGAACGCGATCACCGGTGACGTCGGATTCGACCGCATCCACGAGGACCTGCCGCTGCGCCCGCTCACCCCCTACGGCGCCACCAAGGCCGCCTGCGAGATGCTGCTCTCCGGCTACGCCGCGTCCTATGGCATGAGGTCCGGCTCCCTGCGCTTCACCAACGTCTACGGCCCGGGGATGAGTCACAAGGACAGCTTCGTCCCCCGGCTGATGCGGGCGGCGCTGTCCGGTGAGGCGATCCAGATCTACGGCGACGGCCAGCAGATGCGTGATCTCGTCCATGTGGACGACGCCGTCCAGGGGGTGCTCGTCGCGTGGTGCACCCACCAGGCAGGCCCGCTGATCGTCGGCACCGGCCGGTCCGTGACCGTCAACGAGCTGGTCGACGAGGCCCGCCGGGTCACCGGCCGGCCGCTGCCCGCCGACAAGATCGACCCGAAGGCCGGAGAGATGCCCGCGGTCATCGTCGACATCGATCGCGCGCGCGGGCTCGGTTACGCGCCGGCCGTGTCACTGGGTGAAGGGCTCTCCGGGGTGTGGGAGGAGTTCCAGGCCGGCGCCGGCCGGGGACCGCACGCGCGGTGATCCGGCGGCACGGCCTCTTCCTGACCCTGCTGTGCCTCGGGGTGTTGCTGCGCGGCGTCGTGCAGGTCGCCTACCAGCCCGCGATCCTCTACATCGACTCCTACCTCTACCTGTTCAACAACGAGGCGCTCGACCCGAGCATGCTCCGGCCCATCGGGTACAACGCCCTGCTGCTCCGCTGGGTCCTGCCCTTCCACGACCTGGCCTACGTCGCGCTCCTGCAGCACCTGCTCGGGCTCGGCATGGCGGTGCTGATCTACCTGCTGCTGCTGCGGCGTGACGTACCGCGCTGGCTGGCCGCCCTCGCCGCGACGCCGGTCCTCCTCGACGGGTACCAGCTGCAGATCGAGCACAACGTGATGTCCGACGTGCTCTTCCAGGCGCTGGTGCTGGGCGGCCTCGCCATGTTGGCGTGGCGCCGCGAGCCGGCTCCGGCCGCCGCGGCGGCCGCGGGGCTGCTGCTCGGCCTGGCCGTCACGGTGCGGATCGTGGGCGCCCCCCTGGTGCTGTCGGGGGTGTGCTACCTGCTGCTCGCCGGTCCGGGGCTGCGCCGGCGGCTGGCGTCGAGCGCACTGCTGGCCGCCTGCTTCGCCGTGCCGGTGGGCGGTTACGCGAGCTGGTACGAGCACACCAACGACAGCTTCCAGATCAGCGGCTACCGGGGGAAGACCTACTACGGCCGGGTCGCGCCCTTCGCAGACTGCTCCCAGCTCCGCGGGGCATACTTCGAGGCCCTCTGCCCGAACGAGCCGGTCGGCGTGCGGGAAGGGGTCGACTACTATGCCCATGACCCGTCCTCGCCCGGCAACCGGCTGGCGGTGCCTGCGGGGGTGGACCGGGAAGCCCTGATCCGCGACTTCGCCTACGAGGTGATAGGCAACCAGCCGCTGGACTTCGCGACCGCGGTGGGCCGGGACTTCCTCAAGAATTTCACCCCGGGGCGAACCACGGCGCCTGAGGACGTGCCCCTGGAGCGGTGGCGTTTCCAGGAGAGCTACCCGGTCTGGCCGCCGTACCAGGCCCGCGAGACCGTGCGCGAGTACGGCGGCGAAGGGCCGAGTGTGGCCGCGCCGCTCGCCGCACTCCTGCGCGACTACCAGCGCTTCGGATATCTGCCGGGTACGGCCCTGGCGGGTCTGCTGGTCGCCGGGGCGGTCGCTGCCGCGGGCCTCGGACGGGCCGGGGGGTCCGGGATGCGCGCGGCGACCTTCCTGTTCACGGTGACCGGCGGCGGGCTGCTGCTGGCCTCGGCCATGGCGGAGTTCTCGTGGCGCTACCAGCTGCCTGCCCTTGTCCTGCTGCCGGTGGGCGGTGCGCTCGGGCTGGCCGCGCTGCTGGGCAGGCCCGGCTCCGACGCACGGGGGGCGGTGGTTCAGCATCGGCCGCAGTGCACAGCACGGACCGAGCGAATGGCGGACGTGCCGTAGCTCTCACGAGGGGGCTGACGTACCGAATCTCCCCGAAAGTCAGTTTATGACTGTGGGATTCTGGCTAGGTCATGCGCGGCAACCGCTGATGCTCGGGAGCGGGCCGTACCTTGGGCACGGTCCGGAGCCTGGCAGGGGGGCGTGGGTCGTCTACGCTGTGCGGTCCGGCCGTGGTCCGGCGACCTCGATGGAAGGGTGAACTGCTGTGCGGACACTCGTGCTAGGGGGAGACGGCTATCTGGGGTGGCCGACGGCGTTGTATTTGTCGGCGGTCGGGCATGAGGTGGGGGTGGTCGATAGTTTCGTGCGCCGTCAGTATGATCATGAGTTGGGTGT
>JBOHCZ010000073.1:0-6284 GCA_050699195.1 Streptomycetales bacterium | reverse complement strand
GAGGCGCTCGACGACGTGGTCGATGCAGGCGGTGAGCGCCTCGACATCGGCCGGGTCGATGGCCGGGAACATCCCGACGCGCAGCTGGTTGCGGCCGAGCTTGCGGTACGGCTCGGTGTCGACGATGCCGTTGGCCCGCAGCACCTTGGCGACGGCCGACGCGTCGACCTCGTCGCTGACGTCGATCGTGGCGACGACCTGCGAGCGCTGCGCAGGATCGGCGACGAAGGGGGTGGTGTAGGGGGTCTTGTCGGCCCAGATGTAGAGCCGGCCGGCGGAGTCGGAGGTGCGCTGCACCGCCCAGGGCAGCCCGCCGCGGGCGTTGAGCCAGTCGATCTGGTCGGCGAGCAGGAACAGCGTCGCGAGGCCCGGAGTGTTGTAGGTCTGGTCCTTGCGCGAGTTGTCGACGGCGACGGCGAGGTCGAGGAAGGCCGGTGCCCACCGGCCGGACGCCGCGATCTCGCCGACCCGGGCGAGGGCGGCGGGCGACATCAGCGCGACCCACAGGCCGCCGTCGGCCGCGAACGACTTCTGAGGTGCGAAGTAGTAGGCGTCGAACTCGGCGGCCTCGACCGGCAGGCCGCCCGCCCCGGACGTGGCGTCGACCAGCACGAGCGCGCCGTCGTCGGACCCTGCGACGCGCCGGATCGGCATCGCGACACCCGTGGAGGTCTCGTTGTGGGTGAACGCGTAGGCGTCGACGCCGGGTTCGGCGCGGGGCACGGGATGGGTGCCCGGCGCGCTCTCGAGGACCGTGGGCGCGGCGAGGAACGGCGCCGTCTGCGCCGCCTTGGCGAACTTCGACGAGAACTCTCCGAAGGACAGGTGCTGCGACTTCTCCCGGATCAGGCAGAACGTCGCGGCGTCCCAGAACGCCGTCGTGCCGCCGTTGCCGAGCACGACCTGGTAGCCCTCGGGCAGCGCGAACAGGGTGCGCAGCCCCTCGCGAACCCGGCCTACGACGTCCTTGACCGCCGGCTGACGGTGCGAGGTGCCGAGGTAGGAGGTCCCGGTCGCGGCCAGCGCCTGCAGCGCCGCGGGCCGTACCTTCGACGGGCCCGATCCGAAACGGCCGTCGGCGGGCTTGAGATGGGCGGGGATCGTGATGTCGGCCACGCCCTTCAGGGTAGGGGAAGGGTAGGGGACATTTCCCCGAGCGCCTATGGCGCACGATCTCACCGACGACGCGTCAGGAGGACCGGCGGCCCGCCGCGTCGGGCGGCGTGACCTCGCGGAAGTCCGCGACGCTCTCCGCGGGGCGGGGGCCGGCACCGATGTAGCGCGCCGACGGCCGCACCAGCCGTCCGGTCCGCTTCTGTTCGAGGATGTGGGCGCTCCAGCCCGCGGTGCGCGCGCACGTGAACATCGAGGTGAACAGGCTCGACGGCACGTCGGCGAAGTCGAGCACGATCGCGGCCCAGAATTCCACGTTCGTCTCGAGCACCCGGTCGGGCTTGCGGTTGCGCAGCTCGTCCAGGGCGGCGGTCTCCAGCGCCTCCGCGACCTCGTACCGGGGAGCGCCGAGCTCGCGCGCCGTACGGCGCAGCACGCGGGCGCGCGGGTCCTCCGCGCGGTAGACCCGGTGCCCGAACCCCATCAGCCGTTCGCCGCGGTCCAGCAGCCCCTTCACGTAGGCAGCGGCGTTGCCGGTGCGCTCCACGTCCTCGATCATGCCCAGCACGCGGGCCGGGGCGCCGCCGTGCAGCGGCCCGGACATCGCACCCACCGCGGCCGACAGGCACGCCGCCACATCGGCGCCCGTCGAGGCCACCACCCGGGCGGTGAACGTGGAGGCGTTCATGCCGTGCTCGGCGGCCGAGGTCCAGTACGCGTCCACGGCCTGGACGTGCCTCGGGTCGGGCTCGCCCCGCCAGCGGATCATGAAGCGTTCGGGGATCGTGGCGGCCTCCTCGACCTGCCGCTGGGGCACCATCGGCCGGCCCAGGCCGCGCGCCGACTGGGCTACGAACGACAGCGCGGTCACGGATGCCCGGGCCAGCTCGTCGCGCGCCCGGGTGTCGTCGATGTCGAGCAGCGGCTCGAACCCCCAGGCCGGCGCGAGCATCGGCAGGGCGCTCTGGACGTCGACCCGCACGTCGCCGGAGTGCACGGGGATCGGGAACGGCTCGGCCCCCGGCAGGCCGGGGGTGTAGCGGCCGTCGACGAGCAACCCCCAGACGTCCGCGAAGGACACCCTCCCGACCAGGTCCTCGACGTCGACCCCGCGGTAGCGCAGCGAGCCGCCTTCCTTGTCCGGCTCGGCGATCTCTGTCTCGAAGGCGATGACCCCTTCGAGGCCGGGCGTGAAGTCGGACATCAGGCGGCTCCCTGTCGATCGAAGCAACAGCCGAAATCGGTGAGTCGGCGACATTCTTGCGTGCCGCTCATCTCCTGTCTGCTCCGGGTTACCCGTGGGTACACACCGTGGCCCCCGTGTTACAAGTAGTCCGTGGACCCCATCCGGCTCGCCGAGATGCGCCGTCACTACCGCGAAGGTGGCCTTGACGAGGCCGATCTCGCCGCTGACCCTTACCAGCAGTTCGGGCTGTGGTTCTCCGACGTCGTGCGTGCCGGCCTGCCGGAGCCCAACGCCACCGTACTCGCCACGGCTTCAGCCGGCGCGGTGCCGAGCGCCCGGACGGTGCTGCTCAAGGGGTACGACGAGCGGGGTTTCGTGTTCTACAGCAACTACGCCTCACGCAAGGCAGGCGAGCTGGCCGAGAACCCACGGGCGAGCCTGCTCTTCCCCTGGCACGCGCTGGGACGCCAGGTGGTGGTGCTCGGGACGGCCGAACGCGTGAGCCGCGACGAGTCCGCGGCCTACTTCCGTACCCGCCCCCGCCCGTCGCAGCTGGCGGCGTGGGCGAGCCGCCAGTCGTCGCCGATCGCCTCGCGTGCCGAGCTTGAGTCGAGGTTCGACGATCTCGCCGCCCGCTGGCCGGAAGGTAGCGAGGTGCCCGCCCCCGAGTTCTGGGGCGGCTTCCGGATGTCGCCCGCGAGCGTGGAGTTCTGGCAGGGCCGGCCGAACCGGCTGCACGATCGGCTGCGTTACCGCCGCGAGGGCCCGGGTTGGGCCGTCGAACGCCTGGCGCCGTGACGGCGCGTGAGCCCCGAGGAACCGTGATCCCGCGGGCATGCAGCGACCCGCGGGCGCTTCCTCCGTAGGGGAGGTCCCGGGGGACATTCCCGGGAGCCCGCGGGCCGGGTGGCTGCGTCGGACTAACCGGCCGCCATGGGCGGGACGTGGCGCCACCGCGGCAGCGGGGCCGGCTCGATCGTCCGGTCGTAGGCGGCTAGCTCGCAGCCACCTCACGTGTCCCAGAGCTATTCAAAACTGGACCACCTCCCTTCCCGTGTACGCATGACGCTATTTCAGGGACAGGGGGTCGCACAACGGGGTATCGGGTCCCGGTGCAGGGCATACCCCGGTCCGGCTCCCCCGCCGCGGGTCAGGTGAGCGCGTCCGCGGCCACGCGGAGGTCGGCGACCAGCCCGGAGTACGCCCCGTCGCGGTCGTCGGCGCGCAGTACGGCCGAAGGGTGCGTGGTCGCCAGGGAGAAGCCGAGTTGCCGGCTGGCGTCCTGGTCGTCGGGCCCGGTCCGGGGGATGAGCACGCCGCGCTGCCGGCTGACCCGGAACCCCGGGCCCAGCAGGGCGCGCCCCGCGGTGGCACCGAGGGCGACCACGATGTCGGGGTCGAGGATCGCGAGCTCGGCGGTGAGCCAGGGCCGGCAGGCGCTCACGTGCGCGGCGTCGGGCGTCTGGTGCATTCGGCGTTTGCCGGGCCCGGACTGCTGGAAGCGGAAATGCTTGACCGCGTTGGTCACGTAGGCGTCGGAGCGGTCGATGCCGGCGTCCTCGAGTGCCTGGTCGAGGAGGCGGCCGGCCGGGCCGACGAAGGGCAGGCCCTGGCGATCCTCCTGGTCCCCGGGCTGTTCACCCACGAACACCACCCGCGCGGCCGGGGACCCGACGCCGAAGACGGTCTGGGTGGCACCCTCGTACAGCGCGCAGCCCCGGCAGGAGCGGGCCGCCTGGCGGAGCCCGTCGAGGCCTGCGCCCGGTGGGACGAAGTGCTGGGCCCCCGGCTGACCTCCGGGCTGACCTCCGGGTCGGCCCCCGGGCTGCGCTGCGGGCGGCATGCCTCGAACCTACCGGTCTCCGGTTCTCCCGCCTGACCGCAGGGGCTTCTGCGAGAGTGCTGTTTTGACTCGGTCCAGTCTAGGATTGAGATGACGTGGGTGAACGGAGCGGTGACCGCGTGAGCGACCTGATCGACACCACCGAGATGTACCTCCGCACCATCTTCGAGCTGGAGGAGGAGGGTGTCGTGCCGCTGCGCGCCCGGATCGCCGAGCGGCTCGGCCAGAGCGGCCCCACGGTGAGCCAGACGGTCGCGCGGATGGCGCGTGACGACCTGCTCACCGTCGAGGGCGACCGCCACCTCGAGCTCACGCCCCAGGGTCGCTCGCTCGCCACCCGGGTGATGCGCAAGCACCGGCTCGCCGAATGCCTCCTGGTCGACGTCATCGGCCTCGAGTGGGAGCACGTCCACGCCGAGGCCTGCCGCTGGGAGCACGTCATGTCCGAGGCCGTCGAGCTCCGGCTGCTCGAGGTGCTCGGCCACCCCGCCGAGTCGCCGTACGGCAACCCGATCCCGGGGCTCGACGAGCTCGGCGACGACACCCACGTCGACCCGTTCATGGAAGGCCTGGTCAGCCTGCGCGAGGTCGGTCGCGTCGGCAACGCGCGGGTCGTGGTGCGCCGCATCGGCGAGCCGATCCAGACCGACGAGAAGCTCATGTCGACCCTCCGGCGTGCGGGGGTGCGCCCCGGCGCGGTGGTCACGGTCACGCCTTCCGCCGGAGGGTTGCTGGTCGGCAGCGGCGGCGAGACGGCCGAGCTGACCCTCGACGTGGCCGCCCATGTCTTCGTGGCCGCTCCCGAACGGGTGGCCCAGGCCACCTGAGCCGGGCGCACGCTATTTCTCCAGTTCGGCGCGGTGCTCGTGCACCCGCCCGCCGCCGCCGTTCGCCAGCTCCTGGTACGGCGGGATCGCATAGCTGCTCACCCGGTTGCCGAGGAAGTCGGAGAACGCGAGCATCCGCCCGTCGGACGACACGTCGAGCCCGGTGGTCTGCTCGCCGCCGACGATCGCGTCGAGTAGCCTCCCGCTCTCGGTGTCGACGAGTACGACGGACCCCCACTCGGGGCCCGGCTGGTAGTACGACGGGCCATTGCGGCCTCGGCAGGAGACGTAGAGCACCCGGCCCGCCGGATCGAGGTCGATGGTGTTGGGGTTGTGGTCGACCCGGGCGAGGGTCGTCACGCTGCCGGTCTCGAGGTCTACCTCGAACACCTTGTCCTCCGCCATGTCGCTCGCGTAGACGGCTCCCGTTCCCGTGTCGCCGACGAGGTGGCGCATCGCGCCACCCGTACGGATGAGCGTCTTCCCTTTGCCGGTCGCAAGGTCGATGCGCTCGATCTCGCCGTCGGCGAACCCCGCGACGTAGAGCTCGTCGCCGCCGGGGGTGACGTAGAGCCCGCGCGGGGTGTCCACGGTGGCGTAGCGCCGGACCCTTTCGGTCGCGAGATCGATCGCGGAGACGTCGTCGCTCACCCAGTTCGACACGTACAGCGTGCGCTCGTCCGGGGAGAGCGCCATCACCTTGCTCCAGATCCCCTCCGTGTCGAGCGTGCGGCGGATCTCGCGGGTGTCCACGTCGATCTCGAACACCGAGGCGGTCTCCATCTGGCTGACGTACGCCGTCTCGCCGTCTTCGGTGAAGATGACCTCGACCCCGCCGTGGTCCCTGCCGAGCGAGATCGCGTCGAGCAGCCGGCCGCTTCCGGCGTCGAAGACCTGGACACCGTGCGCACCCAGCAGCGTCACCCAGGCCTCCCTGCCGTCCGGCGTGAAGGCGACCTGCTTGGGGGTCGACCCGGTGCTCCAGCGGTCCCGGCTCGCCAGCAGCAGCCCCTCGGGGTCGAGCCAGGCCTCGAGGGTACGGTCCTCGTGGAGCTGGATCGTGCGATGAACGCTGTTGTGGCCCGCACGGCGCAGCTCGACCCGGATCCTCCCGCCCGGGACCCTGGCCTCCCACGGGGTCCTCCCCTCGAAGCGCTGGCCGCCGCCGGCCCACACGATCACCTCCGCCGCCTTCGGGTGGCTGGTGATCTTCAGGGTGCGCGGGGTCGTGCCGGCGGAACCGGCCGGGCTGGCCACCCCGGTGGCGACCGCACGCCGGCCGGTGTCGCCTGGCGCGTCCCGCCCGGGGAGATCC
>JBOHCZ010000072.1:0-6097 GCA_050699195.1 Streptomycetales bacterium | reverse complement strand
CCCTACGGCTGCCCGGCGCGCCGCAGCCAGAAGGTCAGCCCGAGGCCCTCGTCGTGATGTCCGGGAAGCGCGCTCGGCGGGGAGCCTGCCACGAGCGAGGTGGCCAGCACCTCATCGGCGACCAGGCTCCCGTGCTCCCGCAGCGCCTCTGAGATCTCCGCGGATTCCGCGCGCCACCACAGGGTGATGCGGTCGGATACGTCGAGCCCGGCGTGCTTGCGCGCCTCCTGCACCAGGCGGACGACCTCCCGGGCGGCCCCGGCTCGCCGCAGCTCCGGGGTCAGGGTCAGGTCCAGGGCGACGGTCTCACCGTGCGCGCTGGCCACCGTCCAACCCGCCCGCGGCCGCTCGGTGATGACCACCTCGTCGGGCGAGAGGGGCACCGCTTCCCCCGCGACGTCGACCGTCGTGCTCCCCGACTCGCGGAGCGCCTCGACGAGCGTCGCGCCCTCTGCTGCGGCGATGGCACCGGCTACGTCCGGCGTCGCCTTCCCGAACCGCTTGCCCAGCGCCCGGAAGTTCGCCTTCACCGTGTAGTCGACCAGCTCGCCCGAGGCCTCCGCGAGCGGTGCCACAGTTCCGACGTTGAGCTCGTCGGCGACCTCGTCCCAGACGGCCTCGGGAAGATCTCGCCACCCGGGCGCCCCGACCAGGGCGTGCCCGAGTGGCTGACGGGTACGTACCCCCGCGTCGGCGCGGGCCGCCCTGCCGAGCTCGACGATCCGGCGGGCCAGCGCCATCTCCTCCGACAGCCGGGCGTCCACGAGCGCCGGGTCCGAGACGGGCCACGAGGCCAGGTGCACCGACTCCGGGGCCTCGGGGTCGACCGGCCGGACGATGTCCTGCCACACCCGCTCGGTGATGAACGGTACGAAAGGCGCCAGCAGGCGAGTCAGCGTCTGCAGGCACTCGTGCAGCGTCGCCAGAGCGACCGGGTCGCCGTTCCAGAACCGCCGCCGCGACCGCCGTACGTACCAGTTCGACAGGTCGTCGACGAACCTCGCCAGCAGCTGCCCGGCGCGCTGGGTGTCGTAGCCCTCGAGCGCACGGTCGACCTCCCGGGCCAGGTGGTGCAGCTCGGAGAGCGCCCAGCGGTCCAGGTAGGGCCGCTCTGACGGTGGCGGCGGCGTGGCGTGCCCGGACGGCGTCCATCCCGCCGTCCGGGCGTAGAGTGACTGGAAGGCCACCGTGTTCCAGTACGTCAGCAGCACCTTGCGGACGATCTCCTGCAGAACGCTGTGCCCCACCCGGCGGGCCGCCCAGGGCGAGCCGCTGGCCGCCATGAACCACCGCACCGCGTCGGCGCCGTGGCGCTCCATCAGCGGCAGGGGCTCGAGGATGTTGCCCAGGTGCTTGGACATCTTGCGGCCGTCCTCGGCCAGGATGTGGCCCAGGCAGAGCACGTTCTCATACGAGGTGCGGTCGAACACCAGGGTGCCCACCGCCATCAGCGTGTAGAACCAGCCGCGGGTCTGGTCGATCGCCTCGCAGATGAACTGGGCGGGGTAGGACTCCTCGAACCCCCTGCGGTTGTGGTACGGGTACCCCCACTGCGCGAAGGGCATCGAGCCGGAGTCGTACCACGCATCGATGACCTCGGGCACCCGGCGCGCCGGCCCGCCGCAGCCGGGGCATGCGAAGATGACCTCGTCGATGTAGGGCCGGTGCGGGTCGAGGTCGGACTGGTCGCTGCCGGTCAGCTCCGAGAGCTCGGCCCGGGAGCCGACACAGCTGAGGTGGCCCTCGTCGCACCGCCAGATCGGCAGCGGCGTGCCCCAGTAGCGGTTGCGCGACAGCGCCCAGTCCACGTTGTGGTCAAGCCAGTCGCCGTAGCGGCCCCACTTGATGGTCTCGGGGTACCAGGCGGTGCGCTCGTTCTCACGCAGCAGGGCGTCCTTGACGGCGGTGGTGCGGATGTACCAGGAAGGCTGAGCGTAGTAGAGCAGCGGGGTGTGGCAGCGCCAGCAGTGCGGGTACGCGTGCTCGTACTCGGCGTGCCGGTAGAGCAGGCCGCGTGCCTCGAGGTCGGCGACGAGGGCCTCGTCGGCCTTCTTGAAGAACTGGCCGCCGACGAGCGGCAGTCCCGCGTCGAACGTGCCGTCGCCGCGAACCGGGTTCACCACCGGCAGGCCGTAGGCCTTGCAGACCCGCAGGTCATCCTCACCGAAGGCGGGGGCCTGGTGCACGAGCCCGGTGCCGTCCTCGGTCGTGACGTACTCGCCGAGCACGACGATGTGCGCGCCGCCCGGCCCGCCGCCGGGCGCTTCGGGGAAGGGCACCAGCTCGAAGGGCCGGCGGTAGGTCCAGCGCTCCATGTCGCGGCCGGCGAACCGTTCGACGACCTCCCAGCCCTCGCCGAGCGCCCGGTCGAGCAGCGGCTCGGCGACGACCAGCGTCTCGCCGCCGCGCCGCGCCGCGGCGTAGGTCACCCCTGGGTGCACGGCGACGGCGGTGTTGGAGACAAGGGTCCACGGGGTCGTCGTCCAGACCAGCATCGCGGCGCTGCCCGCCAGCGGTCCGCCGGTGAGGGGGAAGCGCACGTAGACCGACGGGTCGACGACGGTCTCGTAGCCCTGCGCCAGCTCGTGGTCGGACAGGCTGGTACCGCATCGCGGGCAGTAGGGTGCGACCCGGTGGTCCTGCACCAGCAGGCCCGCGTCGAAGATCCGCTTGAGCGACCACCACACCGCGTCGATGTAGTACGGGTCCATCGTGCGGTAGGCCTGGGACAGGTCGATCCAGTAGCCCATCCGCTCGGTCATCTCCGCGAACGCCCCGACATAGCGCTCGACGGACTCACGGCAGCGCTCGTTGAACCTCGCCACCCCGTAGGCCTCGATGTCGCGTTTGCCGGAGAAGCCCAGCTCCTGCTCGACGGCGATCTCGACGGGCAGGCCGTGGCAGTCCCAGCCGGCCTTGCGGGGGACGTGGTGACCCTTCATGGTGCGGTAACGCGGGAACACGTCCTTGAAGACCCGTGCCTCCACGTGGTGGGTGCCCGGCGAGCCGTTGGCCGTGGGCGGGCCATCGTAGAACACCCACAGCGGGCCGCCCGCGGTCTGTTCCACGCTGCGCTGGAACACCTTGGCATCCCGCCAGAACTCGAGGACCTCGTGCTCGACGGCCGGGAGGTCGACCTGGTGGGACACCGGGCGGTACATCGCGTGCGCCTCCGTCGGATGCTCGGCCCGCCTGCCGGGCAGGCGGATGGGTCACACCGGCGGAGGGACGACGCGCCGGGCCTCCCGGCGTGCCGCGGTACCACCCTCCTTGACCGCACCTGGGGCGTGCGGCCCACTCGTTGGGGCTGCGGCCGGCTCTAGTCGGCGCCGCTCACCGCGGGTGAGGCGCCTTTCTTCCGACGGCTCCGGGGTGATCTTCCCACCGTGCACGCCCCCGGGCTCGCACCGTCCCCGGGTCGCTGCGCGCTGCGTTCGGTGGTACTCGTCCCCATCGAGGCTGTGCAGCCGAGCCGTCATTGTATGCCCGCCGGCCGTACTCGGCGAACCGTTTGCCCGGGACCCCGATGAGGTTGGTCCCTGGGAGTGGCGTTCCCACCGCCTGCCCCGGGGCAGGCTCGCCGACAAGCGGTAGGGGCCCGTGTGCCGGGTCTGCGGTTCGGCGACCGGGAAGCCCCTGGACTCGGGCACACTAGGTGCATGACAGCGCGGGTGAGGCCCACGACGGCGCGGGTGGCGGTCCGGGTGCGTCCCGGCGCGTCTCATCCGGGGGTGGGCGGCAGGTACGACGATCTGCTCGTGGTCAGGGTCAGCGCCCCGGCGGTCGGCGGCAAGGCGACCGAGGCCACGCTTCGTGCGCTCGCGGCAGCACTGGGCGTGCCGCGCCTTAGCTTGCGACTGACCTCGGGGACAACGAGCCGTACCAAGATCATTACCGTCGATCAGCCCCCTCCTGACCTGGCACAACGCGTTTCGCGGCTTAAAGATGGGGGCTGATGGGCACGTATCGGGCGGCGCGCCACGTTGAAGGGTGACAGGTACCGACCTATCCTGCCTGCACCATTCGTCGACAAGATCACTATATGTGAGGAGCCGCGACCATGGCGGAGAGGGGCAAGGGGTCCGCGCGGAAGCCGGCCACCGTGGAGGCACCCACCAAGCAGGTCAGCGTCAAGCAACCCAGCGTCAAGCAGGCCGGCGTCAAGCAGCCCGGCGCCAAGCAGCCCCGCACCAAGCAGGCCCGCACCAAGCAGGCGCAGTCGACCCGGCCGGCGAGCAACACGCGGCCGCGGGTGAGTGCGCCGGTGGGCAAGCTTGCCCCGGAGCGGCTCGCGGTCCGTCCCGAGGAAGAGCCCTGGACCAGGACGGAGCTGCGCGAGGTGCGCGGCGGGCTCGAGACAGAGATCGCCCGGCTCCGTACGGAGATCAGCGAGGCCGAGCTGGAGTTCGCCGAGCTGCTACGCGACTCAGGTGACAGCGCGGGCGACGACCAGGCCGATGCGGGCAACAAGACGTTCGAGCGTGAGCACGAGATGTCGCTGGCCAAGAACTCCCGGGACATGCTGCTGCAGACGGAGCGGGCGCTCGACCGTATCGAGGACGGCACCTACGGGGTGTGCGAGTCGTGCGGTAACCCGATCGGCAAGGCGCGTCTGCAGGCCTTTTCGCGTGCCACCCTGTGTGTCGGGTGCAAGCAGCGTGAGGAGCGTCGTTGACGAGCTCGCCCAGTGACACCGACAGCGCCCTCCCGGTGGTCGAGAACCGGACTCCCCCCGGAGCGCGGCGCCTGGGAGTCTTCACGACCGCTGCCCTGGCGGTCTATGTGCTGGACGTGATCAGCAAGATCGTGGTGGTCGAGCTGCTCGCCGGCGGCCCTCCGATCCAGCTGCTCAGGGGCCTGTTCACGCTGCGCCTGGTCCGCAACCCCGGCGCGGCCTTCGGCATCGGCGTCGACATGACACTGGCGTTCACCGCCATCGCGGCTCTCGTGATCGCCGTGATCCTGCGCTCTGCCCGCCGGCTGCGCAGCGTCCCGTGGGCGGTCGCGCTCGGAATGCTGCTCGGGGGCGCCGCCGGTAACCTCACCGACCGCATCTTCCGTGCTCCCGCGGTGTTCCGCGGACACGTGGTCGACTTCCTCGAGCTGCCGCACTGGCCGGTCTTCAACGTGGCGGACAGCGCGATCGTGCTTGCCGGCGTGCTCATGGTGGTCCTGTCGTTTCGTGGTGTACATCCCGAGGGCGACGAGGACCTCGGCGTGTCGGCGCGACCGGCCCCCTGATCGGCCCCTGATCGGCCCCGTGATCCGCCCCCTCGGATCGGCGCAGTGATCGAGGGGGCGTCACGGGAGGCGCCCCGGGCGGTCCCGCTGCTTGGCCGCCTATCCTCAGGGGGTGGCCGAGCACCCCGTTGATCAGCGCAGCCTGCCCGTCCCTGAGGGGCTGGAGGGCGAACGGCTCGACACCGCGCTCGCGCGGATGTTCGGCCTGTCCCGCAGCCGCGCGGCCGAGCTCGTCGGTGCCGGCCGGGTGCGGGTCGACGGCGAGCAGGTGTCGAAGTCGGAGCGGGTCCGCGCCGGGTCGTGGCTCGAGGTCGAGCTGCCGGCGTCGCCGGCCCCCGTGCGGGTCGTTCCCGAGCCCGTGCCAGGGATGCAGGTCGTGCACGATGACGAGGAGATCGTCGTCGTGGACAAGCCCGCGGGTGTGGCCGCTCATCCGAGCGTCGGCTGGGAGGGCCCCACGGTGATCGCCGGCCTTGCGGGCGCCGGTTACCGGGTCTCCACGTCGGGCGCCGCCGAGCGGCAGGGCGTGGTGCACCGCCTGGACGTGGGCACCAGCGGGCTGATGGTCGTCGCGAAGTCCGAGCGGGCGTACCGGCTCCTGAAGCGGGCTTTCAAGGATCGCGACGTCGACAAGCGCTACCACGCACTCGTGCAGGGCCATCCTGACCCGCTGCGCGGCACGGTCGACGCGCCGATCGACCGCCATCCACGCCATGACTATCGCTGGGCGGTCGTCGCCGGCGGCAAGCCCAGTCGCACGCACTACGAGACCCTCGAGGCGTGCCGTGCGGCGACGCTGCTCGATGTGCAGCTCGAGACCGGGCGTACCCACCAGATCCGGGTGCACATGGCGGCG
>JBOHCZ010000071.1:0-12694 GCA_050699195.1 Streptomycetales bacterium | reverse complement strand
ACCGAGCTCACTGCGCTATCCCTTGACCGACGTCCAGGCGCGCGTCCACTCCGCGTAGTCGGTGCATCTGACGTTCTCGCGGCCGTCGAGGCACTGCGGGATCGGGGTGTTCCAATAGTGGACCTTCGAGAAGTACTTCTCGTCGGTCGCGTGGTAGTTCGCGCAGTGCTTGGGGTCTGCGGTGTAGTCACAGGCCTTGCGGTTCGACGGTGCCTCACCGAACCACTCGGCGACCTGGGCGTTCGCCTTGGGGGAGATGATCCAGTCCATCCACTGGTAGGCGCAGTTCGGGTTCTCGGCCTGCGAGTGGACCATCCAGGTGTCCGACCAGCCGGTCGAACCTTCCTCGGGCAGCGTCACGTCGACGGGCGCCTTCTCGGCCTGCGCCAGGTTCGCGATCACCTGCCAGGTCGTGCCGACGACCGAGTCGCCGCTCTTGAACGCCTGGACCTCCTTGGTGTAGTCGGACCAGTACTCGCCGATGGCCACGTTCTGCTGCTTGAGCAGGTCGACCGCGGCGGCGAGCTGCTTCTTGTCGAGGGCGTAGGGGTCCTTGATGCCCAGCTCGGGCTTGTGCTTCATGAGGTAGAGCGCCGCGTCGGCGATGTAGATCGGGGAGTCGTACGCCGTGACCTTGCCCTTGTACGGCGAGTCCGCGTCGAACACCACGTCCCAGGACTTCGGCGCCGGCTTGACCTGGTCGGTCCGCCACATCAGCAGGTTCGCGCCGCGGCCGTGCGGGACGCCGTAGGGCACGCCGTCCACCGAGTTCCAGGACTGCATCTTCAGACCCTCGAACACGTCGGAGTAGTTGGGGACGAGGTCGAGGTTGACCGGCTCGACGGTGCCGCCGGCGATGAGGCGCAAGGACGCGTCGCCGGAGGCCGAGACGACGTCGTACTCGCCGGTCTCCATGAGTGTGACCATCTCGTCCGAGGTACCGGCGACCTTGGTGTTCACCTGGCAGCCGGTCTTCTTCTCGAACGGCGTCACCCAGTCGACCTTGGGGTCGGTCGAGCCGTCCTCGGCGTAGCCCGCCCAAGCGACGAGGTTGACCTGCCCCTCGCCCTTCCCGAGGGACTTCTGGGCCTTCAGCTTGGGCGGGGTGAACCCGCCTCCACCGCTACTCGCCTCCGTCGATGACCCGCCGCCTCCGCAGGCAGCGGTCATACCCGCGCAGGCGATCATCGAGATCGCCAGCATCAGGCGTTTGGACCACATGTGATCTCCGTTTCCCATCAGGTGATCTTTCAGTTTTCTTCAGGGTCGGGCAGCCTCGGCCAGCTCGTGGGTGGAGCGGGCCGGGACCACGTCGAACTCGTGCTGCCGGTGCCACACGAGCCGGACTCGCGCGTCGCGGTGGTGCAACACGTCCATGGAGGAGACCTGCAGGTTCTGCTGCACGGCGATGAGCCGCCCGCCAGCGTCGAGATCGACGATGAAGCGGGTGGCCGCGCCGGCGTACACGACGTCGACGACCCTCCCGGTGGCGGTCCGATCGTCCGGGCCCGCAGCGTCCGGGGCGTCGGGATCGGTGACGACGCGGATCTTCTCGGGCCGCACGCTGTAGATCCCCTGCCGGCCGAGGATCGCGCGCGCGGTGTCACCCGTGATCAGGTTCGAGATCCCGACAAAGCCCGCGACGAACGGGGTGGCAGGTCGCTCGTATACCTCCGCCGGCGTCCCCACCTGCTCGATCAGGCCTTCGTTGAAGACCGCCACGCGGTCGCTCATGGTGAGCGCCTCTTCCTGATCGTGGGTGACGTAGAGGAAGGTGATGCCGACCTGGCGCTGGATGGCCTTGAGCTCGATCTGCATCTCCTCTCGCAGCTTGAGGTCGAGCGCACCGAGCGGCTCGTCGAGGAGCAGCACCTTGGGGCGGTTGACGAGCGCGCGCGCGAGCGCGACGCGCTGGCGCTGGCCCCCGGAGAGCTCTCCCGGCCGGCGCTTGTCCAGGCCCTCGAGGCGCACGGTGCGAAGCGCTTCCCTGGCACGTTGCGCGCGCTCGCCCTTCGGCACCTTCTTGACCTTGAGGCCGTACTCGATGTTGGCGAGCACGTTCATGTGCGGGAAGAGCGCGTAGTCCTGGAACACCGTGTTGACGTCGCGTTCGAACGGCGCAAACCGGGTCACGTCGCGGCCGTCGAGGCGGACGGAGCCCTGCGTGGGGCTCTCGAACCCGGCGATCACGCGCAGCACGGTCGTCTTGCCCGACCCGGACGGGCCGAGCATGGCGAAGAACTCGCCGTTGTAGACATCGAGGTCGACACCGGCGACGGCCCGCACCTGTCCGAAGACCTTCCACACGCCGCGCAGGCGCACTGCGACGGCGCGCTCGTTCGCTCCGTCAGGTTGCGGCGCGACCGCGACAGATCCTCGGTCGTGTCTCGACATTTCGATCCCTTCACGCGCTCGCCACGCCACCACGCCGGTCGGGCCCCGGTGGGCTCGCGGCGTGCGGTACGGCGACGAACCGCGGGCCGCGCAACGCGCGCGGCGGTACGCGCTTTGATCCGTGCCATGGTGGGGTTCGGTACTCAGTAGCGGGTTGCCGAGACTCCCCCTTCGTGTGGCTGCCGTCGCATGGTGTTCATCACATGCTCGACCAGCATGATCAGCACCTGCTTACTCGAGTCCTTGTGCCGCACGTCGCAGAGGATCACCGGTACCTCCGGATCCAGGTCCAGGGCGACCCTGACCTCCTCGACCTCGTACCGGCTCGCGCCGTCGAAGCAGTTCACCCCCACGATGAAGGGCAGGCCCCGGCGCTCGAAGTAGTCGATGGACGCGAAGCAGTCGGCGAGCCGCCTGGTGTCGGCGAGCACCACAGCGCCGAGGGCACCGAGCGCCAGCTCGTCCCAGATGAACCAGAAGCGGTCCTGCCCAGGGGTGCCGAACAGGTAGAGCACCAGACCGTCGCTGACGGTGATGCGCCCGAAGTCCATCGCGACGGTGGTGGTGGTCTTGCCCTCCACGCCGGCCAGATCATCGACGCCCACGCTGTTGGCGGTCAGTAACTCCTCCGTGCGCAGCGGCCGGATCTCGCTGACCGCACCCACCAGCGTGGTCTTGCCGACGCCGAAGCCGCCGGCGACGAGGATCTTGACGGCCATCGGCATGGCAGCGCGCTGAGGGTCCGGATCAGAGCGCTTCGAGTCCATGGATCACTTCCTTGAGTACCCGCTCGTCGGGGAGATGGTCGGCGGGGGTCGGCTGGCGTACGGCGATCATTCCGTGGTCGAGGAGGTCACCCAGAAGAACGCGAACGACGCCCAACGGGAGGTTCAATCTGGCCGCCACCTCGGCCACCGAGAGCGGTTGGCTGCAGAGGGTGAGTATCGAGAGGTGTTCCGGTCCGAACCCGACGGGGGCGAAGGTCGTGGTGGCGGCGGCCACCACGAGGGCGATCAGCTCGAAGCCCTCACGGGTCGGCCGGGTGCGGCCGTGCGTCAGCGCATACGGCCGAACCAGGGGTCCGGCATCGTCATCGAGCCACTCGCCACCAGACATCGAACGTCACCCGCCGCCGAAAACGTCTATGTCGGGCCGCGGAGCCGTCGACAGGTGCGGCCCGACCCGCTTGACGAGCATGGCCATCTCGTAGGCGATGAGGCCGACGTCGGCATTCGCCGCGCTCAGCACCGCGAGGCAGGCGCCCTGCCCGGCCGCGGTCACGAACAGGAACGCCGTCTCCATCTCGACGATCGTCTGGCGAACGGACCCGCCCCCGAACTCCCGGCCGGCGCCCCGGGCCAGGCTCTGGAAACTGGCCGCCACCGCCGAAAGGCGCTCCCCCTCGTCACGTCCGAGATCGGAGGACGCACCGAGCAGCAGGCCGTCTCTGGAGAGCACAACCGCCTGCCGCACCTGCGCCACCCGATCCACGAGATTGTCGAGCAGCCAGTTCAGCTCGCTAACGGATCCCGTCGTCTTCTGCGGCATCAGTAGTCCTCTTCCTCTGCCGGCCACGTGGCGGCCTCCACGGGGCGGACGTCGTCCTTGGTTATCCGCTCCGCATCGACACGGCCACGCAACCAGCCCTGCTGGATGGAGGTCAGCATCGTCCGGACCTCTTCGGGCGAGCGATCGTCGGTCTGTTCGCGTTCGGGCACGCCTGCGTCGGGAGGCCCCTCCCGCAGCTGCGGGGCGAGACTCGCCTGCCGGACGCGCTGGGGCAGCCGCGGTCGACCCTCCACTTCCCGGGACGGCTGTGATGGCTGCCGGGAAGCCGGCGAGCCGGCTCCAGCGGCCTGTGCACGCCCCGGTGGCAGCCCGGCAGGCCGCTGGGCGGCAGGGGAGTGTGCGGCAGAGTGCTGCGCGGCAGGGGGCTGCCCGGCAGGGGGCTGCGCCGGAACGGTCCGCATCCCCTGGTAGGGCGGGTCCGGGTCGCCTCCCTGGTGCAGCCGCAACCGCCGCACCCGTCCATCCGCACCCGGCCCTTCGCCCACGTTCGCGGGCCACGCCGCGGGGGGTTCCCCGCCGACCCTGGCCGGGATGCGCTGGTAACCGTCGTGGCCACGCCCTGGCATGGTGGCCGCGGAGCCCACAGCCCCCGCAGCGCCGCGCCCAGCGTCCGGCCCGGCCTCGTCCTCGCGCACGATGACGTCTCGGGGGATGAGGACGATGGCGGTCGTACCGCCGTACGGGGAATGCCGCAGTGTGATCCTGATCTCGTGTCGCGTGGCGAGCCGGCCGATCACGAACAGGCCCAACTGGGCGGTGTCGAAGAGGTCGAACTCCGGCGGATCGGCCAGCCGTTCGTTGGCTGCGGCCAGCTCCTCGGAGCTCATGCTCAGCCCGCGGTCCTCGACCTCGACGACGAAGCCACTCGCCACCACCTGACCCGTCACCTGCACCGGAGTGTTCGGCGGCGAGAACTGCGTGGCGTTCTCGATCAGCTCGGCGAACAGGTGGATGAGGTCGGTGACAGCCTGGCCGATGAACGCGACGCGGGACATCGGCAGCACCGTCACCCGCGCGTAGTCCTCGACCTCCGCCGCAGCCGCGCGGACCACGTCGATGACGGGCACGGGGTTGCGCCACCGCCGCCCGGGCGTCGAGCCGGACAGGATGATCAGGCTCTCCGCGTGGCGCCGCATGCGGGTCGCGAAGTGGTCCAGGCGGAACAGGTCCTCCAGGGCGTCCGGCTCGGTCTCCCGCCGCTCCAGGGTGTCCAGCAGGCTGAGCTGGCGGTGCAGGAGTGCCTGGCTGCGCCTCGCGAGGTTGATGAAGATCTCGCTGACGCTGCGGCGCAGCGTGGCCTCCTCGACCGCACCCTGGACCGCCGTTCGCCGCGCGACGTTGAACGCCTGCCCGACCTGGTCGATCTCGGTCGTACGGAAGGAGAGCGGTGGCGCCTCCCCGATGTCGACGTCCTGGCCGCGGCGCAGCCGGCTGACCACCCCTGGCAGCTGCTCGTTGGCCAGCTCCAACGCGGCGTTCTTCAGGCCGGTGAGGTCACGGATGACCGAGCGGGCGACCTGGACGGAAATGATGATCGAAATGACGACCGCCGCCAGTCCGACGACTCCGGCGAGCGTGACGCGGAGAATGACGCCGGTCGCGATCGGCTTGCTGCGCGCCTCCACACCCTGGTTCGCCGCCAGCTCCACGCCGCGGAGCCGCGTCAGCATCGAGTCGGCCGTCGTCTTCCACTGGGTATCCGTCACCGGAGCCGGCTTGCCGGGCCGGGCGCTGCTGATCACCTGGTTCTCCAGGGCCCGCAACCTGTGGTTCTGCGGCGTGGAGACGATCTCGCGGTAGTAAGCGCGGTCGTCGGCCGGCAGATCGGCTGCGGTCTGCGCGTACATGGTCCGCTGGGCGCCCACGAGCTTGACGAACTCGGCGTGCTCGCCGGACGTCAGGTGTCCGGCCGCGAGTGCTCCGGAGAGCAGCCCGTCCTCCTGGGAGAGCAGCTCCCGCGCGCGGGCCAGCGCGAGCAACGTCTGGTAGTCCCTGGCGATGCCCGGATCGCTCAGCGTGGACAGCGATCTCTGCAGGCTGCCGACGGAACCGACGACCTCCGAGTACGTCACGAAGACCTGTGCGCGGTCGACCCTCCCCCCGTCGATCTCGCCGCGGACGTCGTCCAGGCGGCGGAGGTGGGTGAGCACCTCGTCGGTCCGCTGTTTCGCCTGCGCACTGGCGACGCTCCGGGCGTCCTCGTCGCTGGCCAGCCGACGGAAGAGGGACGCCTGCTGGTCGGTGCGGATCCGCTGGGACTCCATCGCCGCACGTTCGTCGGGCCCGCCACTCCCGGTATAGACGAGCGAGAGGCGGCGCTCCTTCTGCAGCGCGCTGCCCAACGCTCCTGACGGGTAGCCGAGGTGGTCCTGGACCGATTCGACATGGAGGAGGTTGAGGCCGTCGCCGAGTGTGATGCTCGTCGCGAACACCCAGAGCGCGGTCAGCGACACCAGCGGGACGAGGACGAGCGAGACGATCTTGAATCGGACCGAGCGCCGCAGATCCTCGCGCTTGCTGCGGGCCGGCTGGTTGCCCGGACTCATGACAGCGGGTCCCGGCTCGGCGCTGCTGAACAATGTCGCCGGGAGGTTTCCGTCCTGATTAACGATCTATCGGCCGGCCGACCTGGATTACTCAACTGTGACACCCGATAACCGCCAAGCGCCACCGCCATGCCCCTCCATATGCGTGAGGTACGGCCGTAACGGACCGTCACCATTTGAAAGCTGAACGGTGACCGTACCACGCTCCGCCGTGGCCGCGTGTCACTTCCTCCGATGTTGCCGGCACCAGGTGGCGGACCTTCCGCGACGCCGCGCGTGAACAGCGCGGACGGTGGCGTCCGCCGGCCGGCCGCGATGGTCAGCCCTCCGCGGCCGATCGGCCCTCGGCCGCAGCGTCGTCATGGCCGGGCTCGGCGGGCGCGGAACGCGCGCGCAGATCCTGAAGGATCGCTGTGTAACGGAGGGTAACGAGCTGGGCAACCGCGGAGTGCGCGCCGAGCGGCTCGGCGCACTCGGCGCCGCTCTCCTCGGCGGCGGCGGCCAGTGCGGAGGGGTCCAACTCCGGCCCGACGAGGCAGGGCGCCAGCGCCGGGCGGGTGCACCCGTCCTCCCGCAGCCCGTCGACGGCAGCTCGGGTCGCCGAGGGGCTGTCGAGCGACCCGGCCACCACGGGGATCGCGAGCCGGGCGGCGAGGAGCACCGCGGTGACTCCGGCGGCCTGGACGGCCTGGTCACCGCCGGTGGTGGCGACGATGACGCCGTCGGCCGCCGTCACGATGCTGAGCAGGCGGATCCGGTCGGCGCGGGCGAGGCCGGCCTCGGCCAGCCGCACGTGCAACGCCTCGGCGAGCAACGGGTGGGGGCCGAGCGGCTCCGTGACGGTGACGGGAACGCCTGACTCCGCGACCGACCGGCGTAAGGCTGCGCTGAACTCCTGGTGTGGCCCGGTCAGCAGCGGCACCACCACAGCCACCTGGGATGCGGTGGGCCGCTCCCCGCGAAGCGCGGCGAGCACCTGGCCGAGGCCGGCCTCGTCGCCATCGAGGTGGCCGACGCGCACGTCGCCCCCGGAATAGTTACTGCCGGAGAGGGCGGCGATCTCCGCGGTGATGTCCGATGTGTCCTGTCGAGCGGCACCCGGGACGGCGAGCACGAGGGCCGGTGCGGTCGTGGGCACCGTCAACGGCTGCGGCTTGCGATGTCGCCCCCCGCGGCGGGAGTTGGGCGCGCGCACGGGGAGGCCGTCGGCGGGCTGGCGATCAAGGTCCATATCTGCGCATCGTAACCCCTGGGACCGACAAGGCGAGCGGGCGTACCCCGGCAAGGCCGGACCCGGCCACCTGCCCGAAGCCCCCGCTGACCAGGCCGGGAGCCGGTCAGTACGCGTTGGTCACCATGAGCTCTTCGGCCGGGAACAGGGTGAGGATCTGCGCCCCGTCGGCCCGGACCACGACCTCCTCCTCGATGCGCGCAGCCGAGCGGCCGTCGGCGGCCGGGCAGTAGGTCTCGAGCGCGAACACCATCCCCTGCCGGATCTCCACCGGGTGGTCGAGGGAGTTCAGCCGGCTGATGATCGGCCTCTCGTGCAGCGCGAGCCCGAGGCCGTGCCCGAACTGCAGCGCAAAGGCCTCCATCTCATCGGGGAAGCCGAAATCCTGCGCACGGGGCCACACGCGGGCGATCTCGTCGGTGCCCACCCCGGGCTTGACGAGCGCGATCGCCGCGTCCATCCACTCGCGCGCCTTCGTGTAGGCGTCCCGCTGGGCCCGCGTCGACCGGCCGACGGAGAAGGTGCGGTAATAGCAGGTCCGGTAGCCGTTGTAGGAGTGGATGATGTCGAAGAACGCCTGGTCGCCAGGCCGGATCAGGCGGTCGGAGAACACGTGCGGATGGGGGTTGCAGCTCTCTCCCGAGACGGCGTTGACACACTCGACGTCGTCGGAGCCCGCCTCGTAGAGCAGCTTGCTCGCGAGCGCCACGATGTCGTTCTCGCGGACGCCGGGCTTGAGCTCCTCCATGATCGCGTGGTACACGCCGTCGACCATGGACGCCGCGGTCGACAGCAGCAGGATCTCGTCCTCGGACTTGATCGCCCGCGCGTCGAGCATGGTCTGCTGACCGTCGCGGACGTCGATGCCCGCGTCCCGGAGCGCGAAGAACATCGGCGTCTCGGCGTAGTCGAGGCCGAGCGGCATGTCCGCGACGCCCTGGTCCTCGAGAACCCCCTTGATCGTCCTCGCGGTCTCGCGGAACAGTCCCGCCTCCGGCTCGACGGCGCCGCGCATCCCGGTCATGCCCGCGCCGATGTGGTCGGCTGGCAGCCATGGTGCGTGCAGCCTGTGGGACTTGGCGGCGGAGCCGAAGTCCCACAGGTACGGACCCCCGGTACGGGTCAGCAGCGCGAACCTGCACAGCTTGTCCCTGGCCCACTCGCCGATGTGGGTGCTGGTGAGGTAGCGGATGTTGTTCATGTCGAAGCACAGCACAGCGCCCAGGCCCGAGGCGTCCAGGGCGCCGCGGATCCGCTCGGCCCGGTAGGCCCGCAGCCGGTTCATGTCCACGCGGTCCGCGAAGTCGATGTTCATGACCCCGGGGGCGGCCGCGGGCACGCCCTGAAACTCCCGAACCATGCCGCCTCACTCCCTTCCGGGCACCCGGCACCGGGATCGCAAACGATTGCAACCCTGCCTGACGGCGAAACCCGGTGTCAAGGACCGGCGCCCGGCCCCGACCCGCGACCCTCGCCCCGGCGGGGCCCGCCACCCCCGTCCCGGCGGGGCCCGCCACGTGCGGCCCGCAGCGCGCTCCACACCCGCCAAGGCGACAACGGCATCTGCAGGTCGTGGACGCCGTACGGGGCCAGCGCGTCCAGCACGGCGTTGACCACCGCCGGGGGCGCGCCGATGCAGCCGGACTCCCCCGCCCCCTTGACGCCGAGCGGGTTCGACGGGGCCGGCGAGATCAGGCGTCCCGTGACGATCCGGGGCGCCTCACGGACCGACGCGAGGTGGTAGTCGGCGAGCGTGGACGTGAGCGGCTGGCCGTGCTCGTCGTAGACGACGCTCTCGTAGAGCGCCTGCCCCACCCCCTGCATGAGGGACCCGTGCACCTGCCCCTCGACGATCGTGGGGTGCAGGACGACGCCACAGTCGTCGACGGCCACCAGCTTGCGGATGCCCACCAGACCGGTCGCGAGCTCGACATCCACCACCGCCACGTGCACCCCGTAGGGGAAGGTCTGCGCCCCCGGGTCGTAGCGCTCCTCCTCGGCGAGCTCGAGGCCCCGCTCCGCGGCCAGCGCGGCGACCTCCTGACAGGCCACCCGCGAGCGCGCGTCCCCACGCACGTGGAAGCCCCCGCCCTGCAGCACCAGGTCGGCCGCGGAGACCTCGAGCAGCTCGCCTGCGAGACGGCGGGCCCGCTCACTCAGCCGCGTCCCGGTACGCCAGATCGCCGAGCCTGCGACCTGCGCCGACCGGCTCCCGAAGCTGCCCACGCCGTCGGCCACCTCGCCGGTGTCCCCGGCGTGCACCCGCACCTGCCCGGGCCCGACCCCGAGCGCCTCCGCGGCGAGCTGTGTCCAGGTGGTCTCGTGGCCCTGTCCGGCCGCGGCGGTTCCCACGCGCACGACGACCGTTCCCGACCCGTCCAGCTCGACCCGGGCGTACTCGCTCGACCCCAGCGCCCCCCCGGCGCGCTCCACGAAGGCACCGATGCCGAGTCCGACCGGGTCGTCACCGCCGTCCCGCCGGGCCGCCTGCTCCGCCCGCACCTCATCGGCGCCCGCGAGCGCCAGGGCGTGGTCCAGCGCGGCCGGGTAGTCGCCGCTGTCGTAGAGCGCGCCGGTCGGCGAAGGGTAGGGCATCGCCTCGGGTCTGATGAGGTTGCGGCGCCGCACCTGCGCCGGGTCCAGGCCGGCCTCGCGGGCGAACACGTCGATCGCGCGCTCCATCGCGTACGCGGCCTCCGGCCGGCCCGCGCCCCGGTACGAGCCGGTGGGTGCGCGGTTCGTGACCACCATCGTCGTGGTGACGGTGAGGTCGGGGATGGCGTAAGGGCCGGGGGCCAGGTAGCGGGTGAAGAGCGGGATCTGGCCGCCGTTGTGCGGGTAGGCCCCGAGGTCGCCGAGGATGTCGACGCGGGCGGCGCGGATGCGCCCGTCCCGCTCCCCCAGGAGCTCGACCCGGTTGATCTGCCCGCGCCCGTGGGTGCCCCCGAGCAGGTGCTCACGGCGCGTCTCGGCCCACAGCACCGGCCGGCGCAGGCGCAGGGCGGCCGCGGCCACCACGACGTACTCGGGGAAGAGCATCCCCTTGAGCCCGAACGCACCGCCGACGTCCGGCACGATCACCCGCAGCCGGTCGCGGGGGATGCCCAGCAGGTCCGAGAGCTGGTTGCGGAGCCGGTGCGGCGCCTGGTGCGCGCACCACACGACCAGGCCGCCGTCCGCACGCGGCTCGGCGAGGACGGCCAGCGCCTCGAGGGGCGCGGGGGCGAGGCGCTGGTTCTCCACCTCGACGCGGGCGCGGACCGGCCACGCGGACCCCGGCGCCGGCTCGTCACCCTGCTCGGGCAGCACGGAGGTGTGCACCACGTTGGTGTCCGCATCGGGGAAGAGCAGCTCGCCGCCGGCCGCGGCCGCCCTGGGGTCCCCCACGACCGGAAGCTCCTCGACCTCCGGCCAGATCATCTCGACGGCGTCCGCCGCCTCGTACTGGCCGCCGGCCACCACCACGGCGAGCGGCTCGCCGACGTAGCGGACGCTGCCGCGGGCCAGCGGCGGGCGGGTCATGGCGGGGTGGGAAGGCCCGCGGCCGGTGGCGGCCGGGACATCCGGCAGGTCCAGGTCCGCGGCCGTGAACACGGCCACCACCCCGCGAACCGCCCGGGCCTCCTCGGTGTGGATCGGCCCGAGCCGGGCGTGGGCGGCCATGCTGCGCGCGAACCCCGCGCGCAGGGTGTCCGGCCGGACGAGGTTGGCGACGTAGCGGGCCGCACCCGTCACGAGCCGCGCGTCCTCGACCCGCGGCAGCCCCCCGCTCCAGGCCTCCTGCCCCGGCGGCGCCGTCACGGGGCGAACCCGTCGTAGAGCAGCTTGACCCCCATGAACGCCAGCAGGGCGAGGACGATGAGGTCGAAGGTACGGTGGTTGAGCCGGCGTGAGAAGGCCATCCCGGCCGGCAGCGCCACGGCCATCGGCACCAGGGCGAGCAGGCCCTCGCCGAGCCTCCTCGCCGTGAACAGCCCCACCTGTGCGACCGCCAGCACCTGGGTGACCGCGAAGACCAGGAAGAGCGCCGTGACGGCGAACACGTACGCGCGCGGGCGCAGGCGGAACCCGTGCAGGTAGGTCGCGAGGAGTGGGCCGCAGATGCCGGTCGCCCCCTGCAGGGCCCCCGACGCCAACCCCACGACCGGCGAGAGCAGCCTGGTGAGCCGCGCGGGCAGCGCGAACCCCGGTTTGGTGAGGAAGACGACGACGTAGGCGACGATCACGGCCGCGAGGCAGAGCGAGAGCACCCGGTCATCGACCCGGACGAGCAGCCAGGTGCCGATCGCGACGCCGAGGATCCCCGTGACCAGCAGGTGGGGCAGCTCCCGGACGCCGCGCGCCTCGCCGCGGTACCGCCAGAGCAGCCAGCCGTTGGACACCACGCCCGGGATGGTCATCACCACGACCGCGTGCTCGACGCCGAGGAAGGCCGCCATCACCGGGACCGCGACCGTCGGCAGGCCGAGCCCCGTGATGCCCTTCGCGAAGGCCCCGACCGCGACGGCGGCCAGCACCGCGAGAGTGCTCCACTGCGTCATGGGCCGCCTTTGCAAACGTTTGCCGCTCAGCATAGTGTCGACGGGGACCCGGTCAAACACAAACGATTGCAGCACCTCCCAGCGGCGGGCTAGTCTCCGGCGGCAGGAAGGTCCAGCGCGAGGAGGTGCAGTGCCCGGGAACGTCGTCGCCATCCTCGGGACGCGCTACCAGGACTTCGCCATCGAGGAGGCGGTCCTCCGGCCGCTCGGCGCCCGGCTGGTGACCGGCGCCGGGCAGCACGCGGAGGGCATCCTGGCTGCGGCGCGCGGCGCTGACGTGATCCTCGCCGGCTCCGGCCCCCGCTTCGACGCCGCCGTCCTGGCGCGGCTGTCGTGCCGCGGCATCGTGCGCTACGGGGTCGGGACCGACTCGATCGACCTGCGGGCGGCCGCCCGGGCGGGCATCTGGGTCG
>JBOHCZ010000070.1:0-2080 GCA_050699195.1 Streptomycetales bacterium | reverse complement strand
GCCCATGCCCACATCATCGATCTCGGCAGCATCAGCCAACGTCATGGTCATCAGGTGTCTCGCTTCTCGCCCCGTGCACAGGGAAGGAACTCAGAAGTGGTGTCTCACCTCAGCCTGACGCACAGGGTCGCACCGGCCCTGGCTCATGTGGGGCGGGAGGGCTGCACGGGGGTGAGCGAACGCGCGGTCGCACGGATGTTCCCGAGCACGCGGTACGCGCGACGTCCCAGCGCGCGCCCGGCGTGCTTCCCCACCGTGTCCAGCACGCGGACCAGCTGCCGGGGGCGGCGGAACAGCGCCACGGCGCCCCGGCGTCCCCGCGAAAACGGCGCCGAGCACCGGCAGCAGGATCGCCTGGGCGTCCCCGCCCGCGAGCGCGGCGCCTGTGAAGGCGACGCCCGCGAGCGCGGCGAAGGCCAGCACCCACCTACCGGGCGAATTCCACCCGGGTTTGGCTCAGATCGGGACGACGAGCCTGGGCTTCCCAGTTTCCGCAGCGCTCATGGCGCGCACATGTGGTGGAGCATGAGCAAGGCGCCAACGGCGTTGGCTGAGCGGATCTCGCCTCGGGTCACCATGTCTGGGATGTTCTTCAAGGGAACCCACTCGCGCCGTGAGGACTCGAAGTCGTCCTTCAGGTGTCCGACGTACTCCGCACCCTCCGCCCAGTACACGTGGTGCCGCGCATCGGTGAGACCGTGCTGGGGTTCGACGGTCATCAAATGCTGCAGTGGGCCTGGTCGCCACCCGGTCTCCTCGAGCATCTCCCGCGCCGCCGCGGCCACGATGTCCTCGCCCTCCTCGACAACGCCCGCCGCCAGCTCGTAGCTCCAGGTGTCGGTGATGAACCGGTGCCGCCACAACAGAAGCACCTCGTTGTCCTCGTTTACCGCTGTGGCTAGGGCGACAGGCCGCTGACGGATCACGTAGTGGTCGAGGTGTCGACCGTCCGGCAGCTCCACGTCGGCGAGGCGCACCGTCAGCCATGAATTCTGGTACACAGTGCGCTCGTGGAGGTTCTTCCACTGCATGCGTGGGGCTTCCCGTCCGGACATCGGTGCCTTGGAGGCTACAGCGGCACCCGCAGCGTGTCGTCAATCAGCGTGGCTGCCCGTGCCGTGACTCGGCTGCCGTGCTCGACGAGGTTGTCTCGTACAGACCGAAACCTGTCGCGCAACCGCAGCGACTCCTGGCCCTGCGCAGCTTCTACCATCAACGCAGCGGTCGCGGCCGCACGGTCCGCGTCACCGCTGCGCAGATCGACGTTGGCCAGCGTGGCGAGCCGGTGAACGCGGCCTCGGGCGTGGGCCCGCACATCGACGGCCTCTTGTGCATAATCCCGCGCGGGCCGCAGGTCACCAAGTGACATGAGGGCCTCGGCGATCTGTGCTTCGGCCAGACCTGGCTGAACATAGCCGGTCTCTGCGGGTTCGTGGTCACGTCGGATCCTGGCTGAGGCCGATTGGGCGAGATCCATACAACGATGGGCTCCTGGCTGATCTCCCATCCGGGCATAGGCTTTGGCCTGCATCGCGTAAAGGTCGGTCGCCAGTGCCGGACTGAGGTGCGGCCTACTGGTGCGGATCCCCGCTTCGGCGAAGGCGACGGCTTGACGGTACTCGCCGCAGTGCAGCGCCTGGTTCACGAGCAGCGCGATCGCATATCCGCCGAACGCCCGGTCTCCGCTGGCCTTTGCGAGACGCAGCGCCTGTTGGAAGTACCGCTGCGCGAGTCCTTGGGCGTCGGAGTCGTAGGCACAGATCCCGGCTATCGCGACGAGACCCCCGGCTGCGCGATACAACTGCCGACCAATCGTGTCGGAGTAGGACCCGCGCAGCAGCGGGGCAGTCTCCGCAGTCAGGAAACGCACGACGCGACCATGCGTGGCCACCCCACCCGCCCTCCTGTACATCTGTTCGTAATGGGAGCGGGCCACGCGCAGCATGCTGATCTCGGGTAACTGGATAGGTCCGGGTTTCGGGCAGGCTGAATTGGCCGGGGGCGCGGAGTCCACGGCTGGGTGGGGTTTGCTCAGGTGGCGGGGATCCAGGGGTGGTCGTCGGCTGCCTCGATGAGGACG
>JBOHCZ010000069.1:0-2106 GCA_050699195.1 Streptomycetales bacterium | reverse complement strand
GATCAACGGCCTCATCGAGCTCCACCGCCGAATCGCCCGCGGGTTCCGCAACCGCGAGCACTACCGGCTACGCATGCTGCTCATCGGCCGCGGACTCACCCACCCCCACCTCAAGTAGGAAGAGCCGGATAACGCCGGGTGATCGCCTGCGAGGCCATGTTGAAGCCGTACCAATAGGCCGTGCTCATGCTGGATGACATGGCGTAGACGTACTGCTTCGGTCGCCGCCATGAATGGGCGACCGCTCGGGGGTCGCGGACGAGGTGAACGAAATACGCCGTCGTCCCCTCGAGATGCGGCAGCAGGGCCGCCTCGCCCGGGATCTTCGTGGTGTCCACGATCACGCGCGCTCCCGTCAGTTCGGCGATGGCATGGTGGGTCCGCGTCATCAGGGCAGCGTGCTCACGGATCCCGGCGCAGTGCAGCCCGCGGCTGAGCACGCGCCAGGTGTGCCGTGTCCGGACGTAGGCGCGCTGGCGGCGGATGACGGTGTCGGCATAGGCCCCAGCCGAGACCTCGGGGGGGCGGCCGAGCGGAAGGATCTTCGACCAGACAGCGCATTCGGTCAGAGCCTCGCCACAGCCGCACACACTGTTCACGCCCTTGCCGGCGGCGTTCTTCCACAGGAAGTGCAGCTCCCCGACGTGGAAGAACCCCGGTATCTCGTTGAGGATGTTGCCGATGATGGTGCTGCCGTTGCGGCACCATCCGGTGATGCAGAGGATCTTCAGCGGCGAATCGTCCATGGCGTGCTTCCAACTCAACGTGCGGGCACAGACTGCGCGGTCGGCTGGCGAAGGCTGAGCACGAGTGCTGCGTGCAGCAGCAAGAATCCGACTCCCATGACACGAGGATGAGGCGCGGGACGGCCTTCGCGTCTGCGGAGGTCGTCATGTCTGCGGTGTCCTGCGAGCGGCGCCCTCCGGCCCCCCGGTCGGCGTTCCCCTTCTCACGCCGGCGCCTTGGCCGTCAAGGATGCGTTCTTTGCTCGAATTGGCCGAAAGGGGTTCCGGCGGGCGCCGATTCGGTTCGACGGCGCCCGCCACCTTGCGAACGGCCTTGACCAGGTCATCGCAGTCCTCTACCGAGAGGGTGGAGGACAGGGGAACGTCGACAGTCTCCTCCAGGTAGCGAGTGGCGTTGGGCAGCAGAGCCTTGATCGTCGCGATGTCCTTGGTGTCGAACATGAATCGCCAATTCCAGAAGACCCGCACGTTGTCATCCTCGTCGGAGCCGAGGTTGCGGGCGTCGATACCCTCACGGCAGAGCGCGTGGGCGAACCATTGTGCATCTCCACCTGGAACACGGAAGATGAATGCCTCGCCGAGATAGGCGTCGGGTGCCGCCGGCTGTCGGATCGCGATCTCGGCGAGATCCGAGAGTGCCGCGGCTACGTAATTGTAGTTGCTGCGGAAGCGTTTCAGGCGGATTGGTAGTCGCCCCAGTTCGGCGAGTAGCAAAGCAGCGCGGATCTCGTCCATGCGGAAACTGAACAGAGGTAAGTCGAGATCGCTTTCGATCGGCGGTTCGTCATCCGAAAAATGCCGCCGGAAGCGCCCCTCGTACGCACCTGAAAGCACAACGGCGCGAGCGAAGAGCATGCTGTCGTCTGTGAGCAGGAAACCGCCCTCGCCGCAGTTGAGCGACTTGTCCGACTGGGTGCTAAAGGCGCCTGCGAGGCCGAAGGTGCCGAGTTTGCGGCCCTTCAGTTCGGCGCCTAGCGCCGGCACAGCGTCCTCGAAAACCGGCACACCCATCTCAGCCGCAAAGCGCATCAACGCTTCCATATCAGCCGCGAAGCCGCGCATATGGACCACCATGATCGCCTTGACGCCGGACGTCCAGCGGCGACGCAGATCGGCGAGGTCCATATGCAGGTTTTCGTCCACGTCCACCAGGAAGGGTTTGCATCCTGCCAGCGCGATGGAGCTGGGTGTGGCGACGAACGTGAAGCCGGGACAGGCGATCAGGGAACCCGGCGGGTAACTGGATAGGTCCGGGTTTCGGGCAGGCTGAATTGGCCGGGGGCGCGGAGTCCACGGCTGGGTGGGGTTTGCTCAGGTGGCGGGGATCCAGGGGTGGTCGTCGGCTGCCTCGATGAGGACG
>JBOHCZ010000068.1:0-4154 GCA_050699195.1 Streptomycetales bacterium | reverse complement strand
AACCTGCACCCCGCGGTGCTCGAGTGCGCCGCCATCGGCGTACCGTCGGAGCTCGGAGACGAGGACGTCAAGCTGGCGGCGGTGCTGCAGCCCGGAGCCGGCCTCGCGGCCGGCGAGCTGGTGACCTTCTGCGAGGAGCGGTTGCCTCGCTTCATGGTCCCCCGGTACGTCGAGTTCGTCGAGGCGCTGCCCCGTACCCCGACGGGCAAGATCGCCAAGTACCAGCTGCGAGACGCGGGTGACCAGGGGATCACCCCAGCCACCTGGGACCGTGAGCAGGACGGGCGCGCGCGTCCCGGCGGCGAGACTTCCGTAGCGGCTGGCCGGCGAGCGGGAGGGAAGGCAGGAGGACCGACATGAACTGGGAGGACACCCCCGAGGAGGCGGCGTTCCGCGACGAGGTGCGGGCCTTCATCCGCGACCGCTTCCCGGCCGGCTACCGGCCCGACCCCACGGCCGAGCAGAGCCTCGAGCCCGAGGACGTCTGGGGGTACAACTGGCCCGCCGACCGGGTCGCCGACGACCCGGCACGTCGGGAGGGCGCCCGCGAGTGGGCGGCCGTGCTGGCCGAGCGGGGGTGGATCGCCCCCCACTGGCCCACCGGGTACGGCGGCGCCGGGCTGTCGGCCATGGGGGAGTTCATCCTCCAGGAGGAGATGATGCGGGCCCGGGTACCGACCGTGGACGGCATCGGCGCCTTCCTGCTGGGCCCGACCCTGCTCGAGCACGGCACTGAGCAGCAGCGCGCCGAGCACCTGCCCGCGATCGCGCGGGGCGAGGTGACCTGGGCGCAGGGCTTCTCGGAGCCGGGCGCCGGCTCGGACCTGGCCGCACTGCGCACCCGCGCCGTCCGCGACGGCGACGACTACGTCGTCAACGGGCAGAAGGTGTGGACGTCGCTCGGGCAGTACGCCGACTGGCTGTTCGTCCTCGTGCGCACCGACCCCGAGGCGCGCAAGCACCGGGGGATCACCTTCCTGCTGGTGGACGCCACCACCCCGGGCATCACCGTCCGGCCCATCGAGGACATCCGCGGCGACGCGCCGTTCTGCGAGATCTTCTTCGAAGACGTGCGGGTGCCGGTGGCGAACCGGGTGGGCGAGGAGAACCGCGGCTGGTACGTCGCGATGACGGCGCTCAGCTACGAGCGGGCCGGCATCGGTGCCACGATCAAGTTCGAGCAGGCCCTCTCCGAGCTGGTCGGCTACCTTCGCTCCGAGCAGGGGCGGGGATTCCTCCGGGAGGACTGGGAAACCTCGGTCCGCCACGAGATCGCCCGTCGCTACACCGAGGTGCGGGTGCTCTACAACCTGGCCCGCTACACGGTGTCCAAGCAGGCCGCGGGCGAGGTGCCGGGCTACGAGGCGTCGGTCAACCAGCTCTTCAGCGCCGAGCTGCACCAGCGCCTCGCCCGCACCGGCGCGAAGGCCTTCGGCCAGTTCGGCCACCTCTGGCAGCGCCGGGATGCGCCGCTGGACGCCGCCTTCACCCACCTGCGCCTTGACTCGGTGGCCGCCACCTTCCTGGGCGGCGCCTCCGAGATCCAGCGCAACGTCATCGCGACGCGAGGGCTGAACCTGCCCCGATCCTGACCGCCCGACCGTACGGAATCACCACCTGGAGGACGAGCAGATGTACGAGACCCTGGACGTGACGATCGAGGAGCGGGTGGCCTGGCTCACGCTGAACCGACCCGGGAAGCTGAACGCCCTCACCCCGGCCTCGATGAACGAGCTCCGCCAGGTCTTCACCGAGCTCGACGACGACGAGGACGTCTGCGTGGTCGTGCTGCGCGGCGCGGGAGACCGCGCCTTCAGCGCCGGCATGGACCTCGGCTGGTCGGAACAGCTGACCAGGAAGGAGCGCATCGAGCAGGGCCGCCTCGGCGAGAAGACCTTCGCCATGATGGAACGGCTGTCCATCCCCGTGGTCGCGGCCGTGCACGGCTACGCCGTCGGCGGCGGGCTCGAGATGGCGCTGGCCGCCGACTTCATCGTGTGCTCGGAGAACGCCAAGCTGGGCCTGGTCGAGATCACCCTGTCGGCCCGCCCCTCGTACCAGCCGAAGTTCATGGACGGCGGCGAGGACCCGGACCAGCCGGAGTTCGGCGGGTCCGCGCCCGGCTGGGGCGGCGTGAAGCGGCTCCCCCAGCGCATCGGGAAGGCCCGGGCCAAGGAGCTGCTCTTCACCGGAGCCCGGATCGACGCGCAGCGGGCGCTGCAGATCGGTCTTGTCAACGACGTGTACCCGGCCGACGAGTTCGACAAGCGGGTCGGCGAGCTGGCCGAGCGGATCGCGGCGATGAACCGCTACAACCTCCGCCTCGTCAAGGAGCTGGTGACGGGCGGCTACGACTGGATCGAGCCGCACCCGAGCTGACCGCGCCGGAGGTACCGGAGGAGCAACGGAGGACGCTATGCAGATCTACCGGATCGACCACATCGGCCAGGTGGCGCCCGATCTCGAGCGGCAGGTGCAGCTGCTGGAGCGGCTGTTCGGGTTCCAGCGCCTCCGCGGCTGGGACAGCCCAGCCGAGGGATGCGCCGGAGTCCGGATGGCGGTGCCCGGCAGCTGGGGCCAGGAGTGGGAGGTGCTGGCGCCGGCCGGCGAGGACTCGCCCGTCCAGGCGTTCCTCGACGGCCAGGGCGGCCGCCCCGGCCTGCACCACGTGGCCGCCGAGGTACCCGACCTCGACGCCGCCGTCTCCGAGCTCGAGGGGCGCGGCATCAAGCTCACCGGAGGAGCCCCCGGCCGATGGGCCGAGGCCTCGCTGTCTCCGCCTGAGCACGGGCCGGGAGTGCTCTTCCGGCTGCGCGGACCGGGTGGCCTCGCCATGTGCGGCGACGACGGCGGCATTGGCGGCGTGCCGGACGGGGTTTACGGGGGTGCGCCCGCGCCGGGGGACCCCGGCGAGTCGGGCACGCCCTCGCTCGGCATCGTGGCCCTCGACCACGTGTGCCAGGCCTTCCCCGACCGCGACGAGCTGGCCCGCTGGTACGCCGACCTCGCCGGCTTCGTCCAGGTGTGGCGCACCCCGACGGACGAGCACCCCGACATGGCCGACCTCGTGATGAACGTCCCCGGGTCGACCATCTGCTGGGAGATCATCATGCCGCGCGGCGAGGACTCCTTCATCGAGCGGTTCTGGAACAGGAACGGGGCGGCCGCCCACCACGTCACCTTCCAGGTCGCCGACTGGGAGCGGGCCATGGCGGCGTGCCGGTACCACGACACGCCCACCTTCGGCGAGAACGAGGGCAGCACCGACGGCGCCGCCTGGCGCGACGCCTTCATCCACCCCAAGCACACCGGCGGTGTGCTCGTACAGCTCTTCTGGGAAGAGCGCCCGGGGGTGTGGGTCCGCTCCGACAAGATCCCGCCGTCGCGGCAGGGCACCCCGGGCTAGGGCCTGAGCAGCGATGGACCTCACCCTCACCGAAGACCAGGAGCTGATCCAGGCCACCGCCCGGGAGCTCCTGGCGTCCCGGGCCGCGACGGCCGGCGCCCGTGCGATGGAGGACGATCCGGCGGGCTACTCGACCGGGCTGTGGAAGGAGATGGTCGAGCTCGGCTGGATGGGGCTGGCCCTCCCCGAGGCCTACGGCGGTGTCGGGGCCGGGTTCCTGGAGGCGTGCCTGCTCGTCGAGGAGCTGGGGCGCTCCCAGGTGCCGAGCCCGTTCCTGACGACGGTGGTGTGCTGCGGGCTGCCCATCGCGCGGTTCGGCTCCGAGGAGCAGAGGGCCGAGTGGCTGCCCGCCATCGCCCGGGGGCGGGTCATGAGCTACGTGCGCGCCGCGCCCCGCGGCGGGTGGGACTCCACCGGCTCCGAGCTGGTCGCCAGCGAGATCGGCGGCGAAACCAATGGCGGGTTCACGCTCGACGGGACGGCGCTGTTCGTGCCCTGGGCCAAGGCCGCCGAGGAACTGCTCGTCGTGGCGGGCCGGCCCGGGGGCGATCCGGCGGAGCTCACGCTGCTCCTGGTGGACGCCTCCTCGCCCGGGATCACCGTCGAGCCGCTCGAGGTGATCGGCGCCGACCGCCAGCACCAGGTCGGTTTCGAGGGCGTGCGGGTACCCGGCGACCGGGTCCTGGGCGGCGCCGTTGGGGGCGCCGGCAGCGGCCGGGCCGCCGTCGAGGCCATCGCGGCGTACGGC
>JBOHCZ010000067.1:0-8057 GCA_050699195.1 Streptomycetales bacterium | reverse complement strand
CTGGGCGCTCAGCAGGAGGACCTTGGCCCATGGCTGTCGTCACGATGAAGCAGCTGCTGGAGAGTGGCGTCCACTTCGGCCATCAGACGCGCCGGTGGAACCCCAAGATGCGGCGGTTCATCTTCACTGAGCGTAACGGCATCTACATCATCGATCTCCAGCAGTCGCTGTCCTACATCGACCGCGCCTACGAGTTCATCAAGGAGACGGTCGCCCACGGCGGCACCGTGCTCTTCGTGGGAACGAAGAAGCAGGCCCAGGAGGCGATCGAAGAGCAGGCGAAGCGCGTGGGCATGCCCTACGTCACGCAGCGGTGGCTCGGCGGGATGCTGACGAACTTCTCCACGGTCTACCGGCGTCTCCAGCGCCTCAAGGAGCTCGAGGAGATCGACTTCGCGGATGTGGCTGCCAGCGGCCTCACCAAGAAGGAGCTTCTCGTCCTGCAACGCGAGAAGGAGAAGCTCGAGAAGACGCTCGGGGGGATCCGCGATATGCAGCGGGTGCCGAGTGCCGTCTGGCTGGTCGATACAAAGAAGGAGCACATCGCCGTAAACGAGGCCCGCAAGCTCAACATCCCCGTTGTGGCGATCCTCGACACCAACTGTGACCCGGACGAGGTCGACTACCCCATCCCTGGCAACGACGACGCGATCCGCAGCGTGACCCTGATGACGCGTGTGGTCGCGGACGCCGTGGCCGACGGGCTGATGGCCCGCGCGGGTGCCCTCACCGGCGACGACCAAGCGCGGGGCGGGGCCGAACTGGGCGCCGACGAGCCGCTGGCCGACTGGGAGCGCGAGCTCCTGCAGGGTCAGGCCCAGGAGCCCGCTGGGGCGGCCGGCCAGGCTGAGCAGGCCGGCGTGGCTGAGCAGGCCGGCGTGGCTGAGCAGGCCGAGCAGGTCGGCGAGGCCGAGCAGACTGAGGCTGAGCAGGTCGAGCGACCAGGGACTCCGCGGGCCGAGGCGGGAGCCGGGAGCGAGTAGGCCCGCTGGCCCGGCCGGGCGTGTTGACACTGCGCGCCGCGCCGGGCCGGGCGGGGCCTTATCAGCCGGGGCTGGCGCGACTGAGGCTCCCGCCCGGGTGTGACACGGGCCTGGTACGGGCGTGCCGCGGGTCATGCGGTGTGCGCGCAGCGGGACCGGCCGCTCCCCGCCCGGACCGGGTTCCGCTGTCCGAGATCTCCAACACCGAGACGAGAGAAAGACGATGACGAACTTCACTGCCGCGGATGTGAAGAAGCTCCGGGAGCACACGGCCGCAGGCATGATGGACTGCAAGAACGCGCTCACAGAGGCCGGCGGCGACTTCGACAAGGCGGTCGAGATCCTGCGCATCAAGGGCGCCAAGCGCGTCGGGAAGCGTGAGGGACGAACGGCCTCCAACGGGCTCATTACCCTGGTGCTCGACGGGCATAGTTCAGGTGTGCTGCTCGAGGTCAACTGCGAGACCGACTTCGTGGCGAAGACGGAAGGCCTGCAAAGGCTCGCGGCCGACATCGCGGAGTTCATCGGCCGTACGCGCCCGGATGACGTCGAGAGTTTGCTCGCCGCTGACTTCGACTCGGGGAGGACCGTCAAGGGGTTGCTCGATGAGGCCAACGCCGCGATGGGCGAGAAGATCGAGGTAGGGCGCTTCGCCCGGGTCGAAGGGGGCTACCTGGGGAGCTACCTGCATCGCACGAGCCCCGACCTCCCGCCGCAGATCGGGGTGCTCGTCGCGCTGGACGGGGAGAGTCCGCAGCTCGCGAAGGAGATCGCGCAGCACATCGCGGCCGCCCGGCCGCAGTACCTGACCCGCGACGACGTTCCCGCGGACGTCGTGGAGAACGAGCGCAGGATCGCGGAGGCGGCCGCTCGCGAGGAGGGCAAGCCTGACCAGGCGCTGCCCAAGATCGTCGACGGCAGGGTGAACGCGTTCCTCAAGGACACCGTTCTCGTTGAGCAGGGCTTCGTCCGCGAGCCGAAGAAGCCCGTGAAGGCCGCTCTCGAGGAGAGCGGGGTGGCTGTGACGCGCTTCGTTCGTTTCAAGGTCGGTGCCCACTGACGGGCCCGCCATGAGGCAGACTGCGGAAAGGGCGCGGAAAGGGCGCGGAAGGGGCTTCGAACGGGCGCGGGAAGAGAATTGCCCGGGCAAGGCTCGCCGGCCGCGCGACGCACCAGGGGATCCGTCGGACGAGAAGGAGGCCGCTGTCGTGAAGGGCACCGCAGAGGAGGCCGACGCGATGGCGGCCCCGGCGTCGCCGCCCGCGCACCGGGGGCCCGCGTGGGAGCGTGTCGTGCTCAAGCTGTCGGGCGAGGCCTTCGCCGGCGGCCACGGACTGGGGGTCGACCCCGATACGGTCGTCGCCATCGCCCGGCAGATCGCCCGCGTCGTGCGGGAGGGCACGCAGGTTGCCGTGGTCATCGGCGGGGGCAACTATTTCCGCGGGGCCCAGCTGGAGCAGCGCGGCATGGAGCGCTCCCGTGCCGACTACATGGGGATGCTGGGAACGGTCATGAACTGCCTGGCCCTGCAGGACTTCCTCGACAAGCAGGGCGTCGAGACGAGGGTGCAGACCGCCATCACCATGGGCCAGGTCGCGGAGCCCTACATCCCGCGCCGCGCGATCCGCCACCTGGAGAAGGGCCGCGTCGTGATCTTCGGCGCGGGTCTTGGCGCCCCCTTCTTCTCGACGGACACCACCGCCGCCCAGCGCGCCCTCGAGGTGGGGGCGCAGGTCGTACTCATGGCCAAGAGCGTGGACGGGGTGTACGACTCGGACCCGAGGCAGAACCCGCAGGCTGTGAAGTTCGACGACCTCGGCTACACGGAGGTGCTCGCGAGGGAGCTCAAGGTGGCGGACGCGACGGCGATCAGCCTGTGCATGGACAACGATCTCCCCATCGTGGTCTTCGATCTCATGACCGAGGGAAACATCGCACGGGCGGTCAGAGGTGAGAAGATCGGCACACTGGTGAGCCGAAGCGTAGTCTGATCAGCCGGTTCGGCTCCAGGCACGTGACACCGACACCCGACACGAGCGCGTTACCCGAGAAGGGAGGGAGCGGCGTTCGTTCCCCGCCCTCATCGGCGGGTGCACCCCAACGCCGCGACGATTGTGATCGACGAGACCCTCCTCGAAGCCGAGGAGAAGATGGACAAGGCGATTTCGGTCGCCAAGGAGGACTTCGCTGGCATCCGTACGGGGCGCGCGCAGCCGGCCATGTTCAACAAGATCGTGGTCGACTACTACGGGACGATGACCCCGGTGAACCAGCTCGCGTCCTTCCACGCGCCCGAGCCGCGGATGGCCGTCGTGACGCCGTACGACAAGGGCACCCTCAGCGCGATCGAGAAGGCCATCCGCGACTCCGACCTGGGGGTCAACCCCGCGAACGACGGCACCGTCATCCGCGTGGTGTTTCCCCAGCTCACCGAGGAGCGTCGCAAGGACTACATCCGTGTCGCCCGGCACAAGGCCGAGGACGCGCGGGTCGCGATCCGCAACGTGCGCCGCCACGCCAAGGACGCCCTGGACAAGATGATCAAGAACGGCGATACCGGCGAGGACGAAGGGCGCCGGGCGGAGAAGGAGCTCGAGGACATCACACACCGGCACGTCGCCCGGGTCGACGAGCTGCTCAAGCACAAGGAAGCCGAGCGTCTCGAAGTGTGAGCGAGGTGCCGCCCTGGGACTTCCCGCCCGGCTGGAGAGAACCAGACCCCGGCGGGGAGGAACGGCCGCCCGGGACGAGTGATTCCCTGCCCGACTGGGGGTATGCGGAACCTACTTGGTATGCGCAGGAGCAGGTTCCGCAGCAGTCGGGGACCGAGTGGAGCGATCCCGAGCCGTACTGGCCAGATGCGCCGCCCAGCGCGGATCTTTCACGGGGATGGCACGATACCCATCCCGGCTGGCGGGCGGCTCCGCAGGACTGGGGTGCGCCGACGTCCGGCGCGGCGCCGCCCGAGCCCGGCTGGATGGAGCCGGGCTGGGTGGAGCCGGGCTGGGTGGCGGAGCCCGGCTGGATGGAGCCGGGGTGGGTGGCGGAGCCCGGTTGGGTGGAGGAGCCCGGTTGGAGTGCTGGGCCTGGTTGGGACGCCGGGCCGCCGGGCGTGGACCACGCATGGGACGCTGCCACGTCCATCCCGGCCGAGGGGACCCAGCTCATGGAGCCGGTCGTGGCGGCTGACCCCGAAGAGCCTCGCAGGGGCAGGGGCTCGTCACAGGGTCGGGCCGGCCGTGACCTGCGCTCCGCCATCGTGGTCGGGGTGGGCCTCGGGGGGATACTGCTGGCCTCGCTGTACCTCTACAAGGTCGCCTTCGTCGGCGTGGCGGTCATCGCGATCGTGCTCGGCGTCTGGGAGCTCGCGAACGCGCTCGCGGCGCGGGCGATCCGTCCTCCGATCGTTCCCTTGGTGCTCGGGTCGGTCACGATGCTCGTCGCGTCCTACGCCGGGGGGTCCCAGGCGCTGGTCATCGCCCTCGCGCTCACCACGCTCGCCCTCATCTTCTGGCGTGTTCCTGAGGGTGGCGAGAGCTACCTGAGGGATATGACCGCAGGCGTGTTCGCGGCCATGTACGTACCGTTCCTCGCAGGGTTCGCCGTCCTCATGCTCGCTCCCGACGACGGCGCCCAGCGCGTGACGATCTTCATCGCGGTGACCGTCTGCAGTGACATCGGGGGGTACGCCGCGGGCGTGCTCGCGGGGCGCCATCCGATGGCACCCTCGATCAGCCCCAAGAAGTCGTGGGAGGGCTTCGTCGGCTCGGCGCTGGCCTGCATGGGCGGCGGTGCGGGCCTGACCTACTGGCTGCTCGGTGCCGAGTGGTGGCAGGGCCTCGTGGTAGGCGCGGCCACCGTCTGCACGGCAACACTGGGCGACCTCGCCGAGTCCATGATCAAACGTGACCTCGGGATCAAGGACATGGGCAAGCTGCTGCCAGGGCACGGTGGGATCATGGACCGGCTCGACTCCCTGCTCGTCACCGCTCCCGTGGTATGGCTGCTGCTGATGACGTTCGTACCGGTGCCCTGATCATGCCCAAGCCGCCTCCCCACCTTGCCGACCTGACGCTCGACGAGCGTCGCGCGGTCGTCGCAGCCCTCGGCGACGAGCCGTTCCGGGCCAACCAGATCTCCCGCCACTACTTCGGCCGGCTCGCTGACGATCCCGCGGGGTCCAGCGACATCCCGGCCGCCAGCCGTACGCGGCTTGCCCAGGCGCTGGTGCCCGAGCTGATGACCGTCGTGCGCCACATCGCCTGCGACGCGGGCGCGACCCGCAAGACGCTGTGGCGGCTGCACGACGGCACCCTGGTCGAGTCGGTGCTCATGCGCTACCCGGGCCGCGTGACCATGTGCGTCTCGTCGCAGGCCGGATGCGGCATGGGCTGCCCCTTCTGCGCGACCGGGCAGGCGGGTCTGACCCGCAATCTGTCCGCGGCCGAGATCGTCGAGCAGGTGGTGGCCGGCGCCCGGGCGCTCGGCCGTGGAGAGGTCACGGGCGGACCGGGGCGGCTCTCCAACGTCGTCTTCATGGGCATGGGGGAGCCGCTTGCCAACTACCGTGCGGTGCTCCCGGCGGTGCGCCGCATCACCGAGCCGCCGCCGTCGGGGCTGGGGATGTCCCAGCGCCACGTCACGGTGTCGACCGTCGGGCTCGTCCCGGCGATGCGTCGGCTTACCGACGAGGGGCTCTCCGTGACCCTGGCGGTGTCCCTGCACGCCCCCGACGACGGCCTGCGTGACGAGCTCGTCCCGGTCAACACGCGATGGCAGGTCGCGGAGGTGCTCGACGCCGCGTGGCGACACGCCGGGCGCACCGGGCGGCGCGTCTCGATCGAGTACGCCCTCATCCGGGACGTCAACGACCAGCCGTGGCGCGCTGACCTGCTCGGCAGGCTGCTGGCCGGCCGGCTGGCCCATGTGAACCTGATCCCGCTCAACCCCACCCCGGGTTCGAGGTGGACCGCCTCGCGCCCCAGGGACGAGCGCGAGTTCGTCCGGCGGCTCGGGAACCACGGTGTCACCGTGACCGTCCGCGACACCCGGGGACGCGAGATCGAGGGCGCCTGCGGGCAGCTCGCGGCGTCCGAGATCTGACGGACCGGGCCAAGTCGGCCGATGCCGGGGGTCCCCTTCCCCGGGCGGCAGCGCCAAGATGGGGGGAACCGCGACCAGAGGAGTGCCGATGGGTGACGACAGCGCGGGCTACCCGGGCTACCGGGCCGCATTCGAGCGCAGCATCAAAGACCCCGAGGGCTTCTGGGGCGAGGCGGCCAGGGCGATCCGCTGGATCCGGTCGCCCCGCCAGGTGCTGGACGCGAGCAATCCGCCGTTCTTCCGCTGGTTCCCGGACGGCGAGCTCAACACCTGCGACAACGCGCTCGACCGCCACATCGATGACGGCCGCGGTGACCAGGCGGCACTCGTCTACGACAGCCCGGTGACCGGGACGACGCGCAGCTACACCTACCGCGAGCTGCGCGAGGCGGTCGCGACCTTCGCCGGGGTGCTGCGCGGCCTCGGGGTGGGCAAGGGCGACCGCGTGGTGATCTACCTGCCGATGGTCCCGGAGGCGGTCATCGCCATGCTCGGGTGCGCCCGGCTGGGCGCGGTGCACTCCGTGGTCTTCGGGGGCTTCGCTCCCAATGAGCTTGCCGTACGCATCGACGACGCGAAACCCAAGGTCGTGGTCTCGGCGTCGTGCGGTATCGAGGGCAGCCGTGTCGTCGAGTACAAGCCGATGCTCGACCAGGCCCTCGAGATCACGGGCCACAAGCCTGAGCGGTGCGTGATCCTCCAGCGTCCCGAGGCCCCCGCCACGCTCTCGTCACGGGACCTCGACTGGTCCGAGGCCATGGCAGCCGCGACGGAACGTCCCGTCTGCGTGCCGGTCGCGGCCACCGACCCGCTCTACATCCTCTACACCTCTGGGACCACGGGCCGGCCGAAGGGTGTCGTACGGGACAACGGCGGCCACGCCGTCACGCTGCTGTGGAGCATGGCCAACATCTTCGACGCCCGCGCGGGCGACGTCTACTGGGCCGCTTCGGACGTGGGTTGGGTCGTCGGGCACTCCTACATCGTCTACGCACCGCTGCTGGCCGGCTGCACGACGGTGCTCTACGAGGGCAAACCGGTAGGCACCCCCGACGCCGGCGCCTTCTGGCGGGTGATCTCCCAGCACGGCGTGAAGACCCTGTTCACCGCGCCCACGGCGTTCCGCGCCATCAAGAGGGAGGATCCCGAGGGTGGGCTGCTCGCCCGCTACGACATGAGCCGCTTCGAGGCCCTGTTCCTCGCGGGCGAGCGACTCGATCCCAACACCTACGAGTGGGCGAGCGGGGTGCTCGGCGTACCGGTCATCGACCACTGGTGGCAGACGGAGACGGGCTGGCCCATCGCCGCCAACCACCTGGGCCTCGCACCCATGCCGGTCAAGCCCGGCTCACCGACCGTCCCGGTGCCCGGCTACGACGTGCACGTCCTCGACCCGTCGGGCGAGTCGTGCCCGCCGGGGGCGGACGGCGCGATCTGCGTCAAGCTCCCGCTGCCGCCCGGCACGCTGCCGACGCTGTGGCAGGACGACGAGCGCTACGTCTCCTCCTACCTTTCCCAGTACCCCGGGTACTACCTCACAGGCGACGGCGGCCACGTGGACGAGGACGGCTACCTGTTCGTGCTTGGCCGTACCGACGACGTCATCAACGTGGCCGGCCACCGCCTCTCGACCGGGGCGATGGAGGCGGTGCTGGCGTCGCACCCGGCCGTCGCCGAGTGCGCGGTCATCGGAGTGCGCGACGAGCTCAAGGGACAGGTCCCCCGCGGCCTCGTGGTGCTCAAGGCGGGCGCGGAGGTCGATCCCGAGGGGCTGCGGGCCGAGCTGGTACGCAGCGTGCGGGACGAGATCGGCGCGGTGGCGGCGTTCAAGGACGTGTCCATCGTGCCCGCGCTGCCCAAGACCCGCTCGGGCAAGATCCTGCGCCGCACGATGCGGGGAATCGCCGACGGGAGGCCGGAGCCGGTCCCGTCGACGATCGAGGACGTCTCCGTGCTCGACGTGATCACGCC
>JBOHCZ010000066.1:0-1979 GCA_050699195.1 Streptomycetales bacterium | reverse complement strand
CCCTCGGCATTGGGCCGCACGTCGAAGTCGAAGATCGCGGTGGGCAGGTACAGCGAGCAGCAGGCGTTGGGGATGTCCACGACGCCGCTGACGCGTCCCTCGATCGGGGCCGACCCGAGGAGCAGGTAGGCCTGCTCGCCGGTGTAGCCCCACTTCTTCAGGTACTCGACCGCGTTGAGGCAGGCCCGGCGGTAGGCCACCGTCGCGTCGAGGTAGTAGTTGCGGTCCGACTCGTGGTCGACGGACACCCCGATGAAGGTCAGGAACTCGGAGTAGCGCGGCTCCACGTTCCCCGGCATGAACACCGGGTTGGTCATGATGCCGTACTTCTGCATCCCGCCCTTGATCAGGTCGACGTGGAAGTCGATGAAGCCTCCCATCTCGATGGCGCCGCAGAAGGTGATCTCTCCATCGCCCTGGCTGAAGTGCAGGTCGCCGCCGGAGAGTTTGGCGTCCCTCACGTGCACGGGGTAGAAGACCCGCGAACCGCGCGTGAAGTTCTTGATGTCGTGGTTGCCCCCGTTCTCCCGGGCGGGCACGGTGCGCGCGCCCTCCTGGGCGATGCGCTGCGCGGTGGCGGAGTCCGCCGTGCCGCCCAGCGTGCTCGTCTGCAGCGGCGGCAGGCCGAGCGGCGGTACCCGGTTGGGGTCGGTGTCGATGAGCGCCTGCTCCCGGCGGTTCCACCGGGCGAGCAACTCGGCCGACGGCGCCGTACCAAACAGGCCCGGGTGGGTGATGCCGGTGTAGCTGACACCGGGCAGGTGCCGGGAGGTCGCCATCTGACCGTGGAAGTCCCAGATCGCCTTGTACGCGTCGGGGAAGTAGTCGGTCAGGAAACCGCCCCCGTTGGCCTTGGCGAAGATGCCGGTGTACCCCCACCCCTGGCCCGGGGCGGCGCCGACCTGCTGTGGCACCGCACCGAGATCGAGGATGTCCACGACGAGGAGGTCGCCAGGTTCCGCGCCTTCCACGCCGATGGGGCCGCTGAGCATGTGTGCGTGGCTCAGGTCGACGTCACGCACGTCATTCGCCGAGTCGTTGTTGCCGAGCTGGGCATCGGTCCACTCGCGGCACTCGACCCTGAACTCGTCTCCGGGCCGGACCATCGCCGCGACGGGGATGTCGGGGTGCCACCTGTTGTGACCCGGCACCACCTGATCGCGCATTGACTTGGCCTGGTCCACGCTAAACACGACCTCTGGCATTGTGTTCCTCCCCTGCCTGTGCGGTCGTACGCGGTCGGAGTACGCACGCCTGCGGCGTGCTGTGCGACGAAGAGGACGGCCCTCACCTCCCTTCTCGCTGGTCTGTCCCGTCAGCCCGTCACGGCTGGGCTGGCCTGGGCGTCGCTCCGACGCCAGCTGCCTCCACCCGGGGCGGTCGGGTCATTGGCCACAGCACCACGAACGTCACCAGGCCGACGGCGGCCAGGCCGTAGGCGATGTAGGACGGGCTCCAGTCGTCCCAGTAGCCGCTCAGGATGAGGAACGCCGGGATCGCACCGGTCACCCAGCCCTCGATCGCGGTGACCCATCCGGTGTACCTGGTGAGGCCTTGGTTCTTCAGCCCCAGCACCAGGAAGAACAGGAACCACAGGAACGACCAGTAGAGCCAGATCACGCCGAACGGGTTGTCGTTCAGCAGCTGGAAGCTCACGAACGAGTACCCCAGCGCCATGATGGCCACGAACAGTGAGAACCACCCGACGCCGGTCGAGTCCAGGTTGCCGAGCAGCCCGATCCCCACGTAGAGATAGGTGAACCCGAACAGGTAGATCCCGGAGGCCGCCAGGATGATGTCGGGGTTACCGCCCGCAGTGATGATGAGTACCGTCGGCGTGATCACCTGCAGGGCCCCGACGAAGAGGTTGAACACCGCGGCGGCCTTCATGTCGACCTTGCCGAGGAGCATGACCCCGTTGAGGAACAGCACGGCGCCGACGTAGAGCAATCCGACAGCTCCCACGAGTGGCACACCTC
>JBOHCZ010000065.1:0-4023 GCA_050699195.1 Streptomycetales bacterium | reverse complement strand
GGCGGCGCTCCGCCGTGACCGCGGCGAGGTAGGCCCAAGCGGGGGTACCCGGCGGCGCCGGCCTCGCGACGTACCCTTGCACGTCGCCGGCCAGCCTGCGGGCGATGTCTTCGCTGGTGCCGGGGTTCAGCTGATGTCGCCGGGACAGGTACTGCCGGGCGGCGAGGGCCAGGTCGTCGGGCAGCTGGGCGAGCTCGAGGCCGGCGGCCCACCCGGCCAGCTGCGGCGGCATGGGCGTAAGGCCCCCGCCTTGCCGTGGCACGCGCTCGCGCACCACCACCGTGCCCGCCAGGATGTCGCCGACCCGCCTGCCCTGCGCCGAGGCCAGCGACGTGACGAGGGCGACAGAACCGAACACGCCGAACATCCAGAAGTCGACGAAGAAGCCCGTGAGCCCGCGCACCAGGGCGTGCCGGAAACGGATGGGGCCGCCGTCGTTGCGGACGACGCGCAGGCCCAGCATGGCCTTGCCGAGCGTACGCCCACGCGACACGGTCTCCAGCGTGACGGGATAGCCGACGAGCACGGCGACGACGCTCAGCAGGGTGATGACGGCCGCGAGCGCCTCGTCGAACTCCGGAGAGAAGATGACCACGAGGGCGACGAGGAAGAAGAGCACCAGCCCCTGCACCACAAGGTCGAGCAGCAGTGCCAAGGCGCGGCTGGGAACGCGGGCGAGGCGCAGCTCGAGAACAACCGCCTCACCCGTGACGAGGTCGGGCACATGGCCTCCGTCCGCCTCGGTGCTGACTCTTCGACGATATGTACCCGAGCAGACTAGTCTGCCGTTTCGGGGCGTAGGCCGTCACAGCTGGGGAGACATGTGGACATCGATGCCTTCGTCGCCGCGCACCGCCGCGAGTGGGACCGCCTCGACCACCTGCTGGCGCGTGGCCGCCGCCTGTCCGGCCAGGAGGCGGACGAGCTCGTCTCCCTCTACCAGCGGGTCGGCACCCACCTGTCGGTCGTCCGCTCGGCGACCCCCGACCCCGCACTGGTGGGGCGGCTGTCGTCGCTCGTCGCGGGCGCCCGGGCCGCGGTCACGGGGGCTCATACCCCGGCCTGGCAGGATGCGGCCAGTTTCTTCGCGTCCCGGTTCCCCGCCGCCGTGTACCGCTCGCGCGCGTGGTGGCTGACGACGGCCTGCGCCTTCCTCGCCCTCTCGGTCGTGCTCGGCTGGTGGGTCGCGGTCAGCCCCGACGTCCAGGGCACGATCGCCGCCCCTGAGGAGATCCGCCGGCTCACCCGGCCCGGCGGGGAGTTCGAGTCGTACTACGAGAGCGCCCCGGCGGCGTCGTTCGCTGCGCGTGTCTGGACCAACAACGCGTGGGTGGCCGCCGGCTCGCTCGTGCTGGGTGTGCTGCTTGGCCTGCCGGTCGTGATCATCCTCTGGCAGAACGTGGTCAACCTCGCGGTCGCAGCCGGGTTGATGGCGTCGGTCGGGCGGGTCGACGTGTTCCTGGGTCTGATCATGCCCCACGGCCTCCTCGAGCTCACCGCCGTCTTCGTCGCCGCGGGGACCGGCCTGCGGCTGGGGTGGACCGTCGTGGACCCGGGGCCACGCCCCCGCGCGCATGCGCTCGCGGAGGAGGGCAGGTCGGCGGTGGGCATGGCGTTGGGACTCGCCGCCGTGCTCCTCGTCTCCGGGGTGATCGAGGCGTTCGTCACGCCCTCTGGGCTCCCGACCGCCGCGCGCATCGGCATCGGTGTCGCTGCGGAAGCGGTCTTCCTGCTCTACGTCTTCGTGCTGGGACGCCGCGCGGCGCGTGCGGGGGAGACGGGGGATGTCGCCGTCGAGGACCGGCCCGACGTCGCGCCGACGGCGGCGTGATGGTGGTACCGGCGCCCGGGTCTGGAGGCCCGGGCAACCGGGCGCGGATTAGACGGCCGGACGCGGGTTCGCTAGACTTGCGGCCGTTACGGTGGCCATGGCGAAGGGGAAACGCCCGGATCCATTCCGAACCCGGAAGCTAAGCCCTTCAGCGCCGATGGTACTGCCCGGGAGACTGGGTGGGAGAGTAGGACGCCGCCGGGCATTTATCACATTGTGGGCCTGCCTCTCAGAGGCGGGCCCACAGATGTGTGCGCGGTCCTGAGGCGCGCGGGGCGGCGCCACCATCCTGCGGTGACCTGCGGCTTCGCGGTTGTACGCCGCGGACTCGCGCGCGGTGGCGTTCAGCGGTGCCGCTCGTTGCGGCGCAAGACGGGCGGCAGGCCGCCGCGGCCTGCTGTCCTAGAGCCGCCCGGCGGCCTTGAGCGCGAGATAGCGGTCGGCGAGCAGCGGCGGCAGGTCAGCGGGGGACGCGTCGACGACCTCGACGCCCGACCGCGTCAGCGTCGCGGTGATGCGGCGGCGCTCCCCCCGTGCGCTTTCGGCGGCCGCCGCGCCGTACACCGCCGCCGCGTCTCCGCGTCCCCGCGCCATCGCCTCGATGCGCGGATCGGCGACGGAGGCGAGCAGCACCTGGTGGCGCTTGGTGAGCTGTGGGAGCACCGGCAGCAGCCCCTCCTCGAGCGGGGCCGGGTCGAGTGCGGTGAGCAGTACGACGAGCGATCGCCGCCCGGCGCGCTGCAGCACCGCCGCGGCGAGACCGCCCCCGTCCAGCTCGACGAGCTCGGGCTCCAGCGTCGCCATGGCGTTCACGATCGCGGGCAGCAGGCCGGCCTGCGACACTCCCTGCACGCTGGCGCGTACCCGGCGGTCGTAGGCGAGCAGGTCGACCCGGTCGCCCGCGCGTGACGCGAGCGCGGCGAGCAGCAGGGCCGCGTCCATGGCGGCGTCCAGCCGCGGGGCAGGGTTGACGGGGCCCACGCGTCCTGCCGACGTCCGTCCGGTGTCGAGGACCAGGAGGATGTGACGATCCCGCTCCGGACGCCAGGTACGCACGACGACACTGCTACGCCGCGCGGTCGCCCGCCAGTCGATCGAGCGTACGTCGTCCCCGACGACGTAGTCGCGGAGAGCGTCGAACTCCGTGCCCTGCCCGCGTACCCGGAGGGCGGTGCGCCCGTCGAGGTCGCGGAGCCGGGCCAGTTTCGCGGGCAGGTGCTTGCGCGCGGTGAACGGAGGCAGCGCACGGACCACCCCGGGCACGGCGTGCGACCCCTGCCGGGCGGCGAGCCCGAGCGGCCCCACCGAGCGCACGGTGACCCGCCGGGCGTAGCGGTCACCGCGGCGCGTGGGGTAGAGAACCGTCAGCCGGCTGCGGCGCTCGCCGGGCGGGACGTCGACGGGGTGCCGGGCATGCTGACCCCCGGCGCTGGGCTGCCAGGCGTCCCGCAGCACCCCCCGCACCTTTCGCGACCCGGGGTTCTCGATGGTCAACGTCACCTTCGCGGGCTCCCCGATACGCACCACGGCGTCCCCGGAGCGGCGGAACCTCAGGTGACGCACGCTCCCGGCGAGCGTCACGTCGACCAGCACGCCGGCCAGCAGCAGCCCCTCGACGACGGCGATCCCGTGCCATCCGGGGAGGGCCAGACCCACCACGAACGCGCCGAGCAACGCGAGGAGCCCGACGCGTCCGGTGAGCGCCATCAGCGGGGGGCGGGGACGGCGGCCAGCACGCCGTCGAGTACGCCGTCGGCGGTGCCGCCCTCGAGCTCCGCCTCCGGCTGGAGCTGGATGCGATGCCGCAGGGTCGGCCGCGCCAGCGCCTTGACGTCGTCGGGCGTCACGTAGTCGCGGCCGGACAGCCAGGCCCACGCCCGCGACGTCGCGAGCAGCGCCGTGGCGCCCCGGGGCGAGACGCCGAGCGACACCGAAGGCGACTCGCGGGTGGCCCGGCACACGTCGACCACGTAGCCGAGGATCTCGGGGGCGACGACCACCTGGCGGACCGCCTCGCGGCCGGCCGCGAGGTCCTGCGAGCCGGCGATCGCCCGCACGCCTGCGGCGGCGAGGTCGCGGGGGTCGAAGCCGGTGGCGTGGCGCTCGACGATGGAGATCTCCTCGTCCCGGGCCGGGAGCGGCATGAACAGCTTGAGGAGGAACCGGTCGAGCTGCGCCTCCGGCAGCGGGTA
>JBOHCZ010000064.1:0-10466 GCA_050699195.1 Streptomycetales bacterium | reverse complement strand
GGCCCGGCCCGGCTGCGCCCGCAGGGTGGTCGATGCCTGGGCGCCGGTCGTCGCGTCCGTCCATGCCACGACGCCCGCCCGGGTCGGCATCCGCCTCGACGGCGGCGACCTGCTGCCCGGCGACCTGGTCCCCGGTGGGCGGCTCGACCAGGCGTGGCTGGGGCGCGTCACCGCGGCGGGCTTCGGGCTCGTCGAGCTGTCTTGCCCGCCGCAGCTGGCCGGGCCCGACGAGCTGCCGCACTTCGCCGCGCTCTGCGCGGCCGTACGCGCCGGCCTGCCGGGCGGGGCCACGCTGGCCGTGGCGGTCACCTACCACCCGGCCAGGGATTTCGACCCCGACCCGGTGCTCGAGGTGTGCTCGGCCCTGCGGGACCACGACGTCGAAGTGGTCACGCTGCGCGCCGGGCCGCCGGGGGAGGAGCTGCTCGGCGAGGAGCGGCGCTGGCGACACCAGGCGCTCGGCGGGCTGGTCCGCGCGGAGGCCGGCATGCACGTACTGCTGGATGGCGGGGTCTTGGACGGTGACGAGGCCGAGACCGCCGTGCTGGCCGGCCGGGCAGACGTGTGCGTCGGGCGCCCGCGCCTGACCGGGGGCAGCTGGCAGGCTGATCCCTAGACGGATGACAGGGGTCGGTCGCACACTTGGTGTTCTGGTGACCTGCGGGCCGACCAAGGAGGGGCATCCATGCGCAAGCGAGGACGTGCCGTCTTAGCCTTAGCCGCCGCCGCGCTGGGGGCCACGGCCCTCGTGCCGCTCGGGCCGACGGCTCCGGTCGCAGCCGCTCCGGCCGCCGGGGACTGCGACCCGATCCAGACCGAGCCGAGCTTCCGCGGAGACGTCCCCAGCCCCGAGGAGGTCCTCGGGTTCGGGCTGGGCGAGCGTGAGGTCACCGTCGAGGAGTCCGACCGGTTCCTGCACAGTGTCGCCGACGCCAGCCCCCGGGTGGTCGAGGGAACCCTCGCGAGATCGTGGCAGGGACGGCCGCTGGAGTTCGCGATCGCCGGCCGGCCTGACGCCGTGACCGACGAAGGGCTGGCCCGCATCCGGGAGAACGCCGCCCGTCTCCGCGACCCCGCGACCTCGGCGGCCGATGCGCGACGGATCGCGCGGAGCACCCCCGCCATCCTGTGGGTCGCCGGCAATGTGCACGGCAACGAGGAGAGCGGGGCCGACGCGGCCCTCCAGACGCTCTACCATCTCGCCGACCGCGACGACTGCGCCGCCGAGCGCATCCTCGACAATGCGCTCGTCGTGATCCTGCCGATCCAGAACCCAGACGGGCGGGTCGCCGACAGCCGGCGCAACTTCTACGGGTTCGACATGAACCGCGACTGGTTCGCCCGCACCCAGCCGGAAACCGACGGCAAGCTGGAGATGCTCACGCGGTACCCGCCGCTGGTGTTCGTCGACGCCCACGAGATGGGCGGCACCAGCTACTTCTTCCCGCCGAACGCCGACCCGATCTACCACGAGATCACCGACGCCTCGCTGGACTGGATCAACAACGTCTACGGCGCGGCGACAGCGGCGGAGTTCGACCGTCAGGGCATCGACTTCTTCACAAGCAGCGTCTTCGACCTGTTCTACATGGGGTACGGCGACACGGTGCCCACCACCGGGTTCATCGGCGCGGGCATGACGTTCGAGAAGGGCGGCGCGAGCCCGATCGACGAGCGCACCCACGAGCAGTACACCACCCAGTGGGTGACGCTCTCCGCGGCCGCGGAGCGCCGTACCGGACTGCTGACCCGCTGGCACGACGAGTACGTCGAGGCGTTCCGGCAGGGCCGCGACGGCGTGCTGGAGCCGAACGAGGTCATCAACCCCGGCAACGAGGTCGTCAACGAGGTCCCCGCCCGACCGGTGCGGCACTACTTCCTGTCCGCCGGGCAGTTGGGAGCGGCCGAGCAGGTGGAGAAGCGGCTGGCGGTGAGCGAGATCGTGCGCAACCTGCAGCGGATGGACGTCGAGGTGCGCCGGCTCACCGCCCCGCTCGCGGTGCCGGACCTCCGGCCGTACGGGCGCGACGCGCGCCCCGTCACGCTGCCCGCGGGGACGTACTGGATCCCGATGGCGCAGGCCCAGAAGCACTGGGTGCAGGCCATGCTCAACGAGGACACCTACACGCCGTTCCCGTTCTTCTTCGACGTGACCGCGTGGAGCCTGCCGCTGCTCGGCAACGTCGGGGGCGGCTACTCCGGAGCCCGGCTCTCGCCTGTGGCCGAGCGAGTCGGGCAGCAGAGGCAGCCGGCCGAGGCGCTCTCCGAAGTACCCCGCGACCGGCCCCGGGTGGGCCTGCTGCAGCTGTCGAACTCCGCGTCGGCCGTCGAGTCGTCGGGCTGGCTGCGCTACCGCCTCGACCAGGAGTGGAACATCCCGCACGAGGACCTCACCCCGGGCGAGGTCACGCCCGGCGCCCTCGAAGGGCTCGACGTGCTGCTGGTGCCGGAGGGCGACGCCGCGGCGGCGCACAAGGGGCTCGGCAAGGCCGGTCGCGACGCCCTCGCCGCGTGGGTGAACGGCGGCGGGCGGTACGTCGGCTGGCAGGGCGGTGCCGAGCTGGCCTCCCGGCTCGGGGTCTCCACCGCCCGGCTGAGCGCGCCGAAGTCCGACGTTCCGGGCACCTTGTTCCGGGTGCGTGCCGACGAGCGCTCACCGCTCGCCGCGGGCGTCGGCCCGTTCGCGTACATGTTCAACGAGTTCGACCCGGTGATGCGGGCCTCCGACCCGTCGGACGTCGTCGTGTCGTACCCGCCGGGCGACTCGGACGACTGGTTCGTGTCGGGCTTCGCCAGCGGGGCTGCCGAGGACCTGGGCGGCACGGCGTCCGTGATCGACGAGGCCGTGGGGTCGGGCCGAGCGGTCGTGTTCGCGAGCGAGCCCAACTTCCGGGCGTTCACCGACGGCACCGCCCGGATACTGCTGAACGCGATCCTCGGGACGGACCCGGCACGCGCGGCTGGTGCGCCTGCTGCTCCAGCCGGGGCCGCCGTACGTGCCGCCGCGGAGCGTGCCGCCGCCCTGAGCGCGGCGGCACTGCCCACCTTCGATACGCCGATCCGGGTGTCGGTGCTCCCCGCGGATGCGACGAAGACCGCCGCGGTGCTGCACGACCTCGGCGCTTCGTGGGAGACGCTGCGCTCCGCTGGCCGCATCCGGTTCGTGGTCGTGAACCCGCGCGGGCTCAACGCCGACCAGCACCCCTGGGCGCGCCAGCTGCCCACGGCGCTCTCGCGGGCGGGCGTCCAGCCGATCGCCGTGTCGGTGCCGTAGGGCGTTCGTGCGCGCGGAGGTGGCCGCCGCTTCGACGGCGGCGGCCACGCCGGTGGGTCCTGCGCGGCCGTCTGGAACACTGGAGGTGCGGTAAGGGCTCGGCCGGGTGTGGCTCGAGTCCTGAGCGCTCGGGCCGTTAGCTCAATAGGCAGAGCAGCGGACTTTTAATCCGCGGGTTCTGGGTTCGATCCCCAGGCGGCCCACCGGCAAAACTGCAGTTCAGCGCCGTACGCGAACGTCAGCCGGGGCTACCCAACCAGAGATCGTGGCATCATTCGTGGCACCAAGTCGGTCGGTGCCCTTACGGTAGCTGCCCGTGAAGAACGTCGAAAGGCTCCCGAGCGGGTCGCACCGGGTCCGCGTCTACATGGGCACGGACCCCTTGACGAAGCGCAGGATCTACGCCCGCGAGACGGTGAAGACCGAGGCGCAGGCCCACGAGGTGCTCGCGCGGCTGCTGGGCCAGGCCGAGCAGGTCCGCGACGCGGACATGCGCGCGACCGTCGGGTTCCTGCTGGATCGTTACCTTGAGGTCGCCGATGTCGGCCGCCGGACGCTGTCGACGTACCGGGGCTACGTGGAGCGGACCGTTCGCCCTGCCCTCGGCGAGGTGCAGGCGCGCCGGGTGAACGCCGGCACGCTGGAGCAGTTCTACGCCCGGCTTCGACGGTGTGCGGAGCTATGTGACAGGCCGTTGCAGGGCAAGCGGGTCACGCGGCTGCGGCTACGGGACAGGGCCGCTGCGATCGCGGCCGCCTGCCCCGGCCATCCGCTGCAGGTGCTTACCCCCGAGGAAGCCGATCCGGCATGTCCAGAGCCGCCCGTCGAGACGGCAACGCGCGATGCGCTCGCGTACTGTGTGTTCACTTCGGGATCCACCGGCACACCCAAGGGAGTCCTCGTCACGCGCCGCGGGCTGGCGAACCACCTCGCCGTGGTTGTCGATCAGTACGGACTCGACGAGCACGACACACTGGCGTTCAACGCGCCGCTGACGTTCGACGTCGCGATCTGGCAGGCCCTGACCATGCTGACCGTCGGCGGTCGAGTCCACGTCATGGACGACGACACCGCGCGCGACCCGTTCGCCATGCTGGAGTCCGTCGCTCGGCACTCCGTGACGGTGCTTCAGGTCGTGCCCGCAGTCCTGGACGCCGTCCTGAACGCCTGCACAGCCGACCCCACCGCCGCGGTCAAGGTTGCCGGCCTGCGGTGGATGCTGGTACACGGTGAAGAGCTACCATCCGAGCTGGCCCGGCGTTGGTGCGAGCAGTTTCCTGACATCCCACTTGCTAATGTGTACGGCCCCGCGGAGTGCACAGATGACGTCTCCATCGCGGTACTGAGCCGCCACTCGATGGCGTCGACGAGCAGGCCGCCGATCGGCCCGCCGTTGCCCAATACACGATGTTACGTGCTCGACGACAAGCTGCGGCTGGCGCCGCCCGGCGTCATAGGAGAGTTGTACGTGGGGGGCGCGGGCGTCGCCCGCGGCTACGTCCGGCGGGCGTCGTTGACCGCTGAACGCTTCGTCGCCGACCCTTTCGGGTCCGCCGGCACCCGGATGTACCGCACCGGTGACCTCGTCCGGTGGAACCGCGAGGGTGAACTGGAGTTCGTCTCCCGCGCCGACCACCAGCTGAAGATCCGCGGTCACCGGGTCGAGCCGGGAGAGATACAGGCCGCGCTGGAGAGCCATTCATCGGTGGGCCAGACCGCGGTTCTCGCGTCTCCGACCGGCGAGCTGGTCGCCTACGTCACGCCAGCAGAAGATGGTGGACGTGTTCGGGTCGAGCAGCTCCGCCGCCGCCTCGGTGAGTTGGTGCCCGAGTATATGGTGCCGGCGGCGTTCGTCGTCCTCGACGCGTTGCCTCGCACCGACAACGGGAAGCTGGACCGGGCAGCGTTGCCCGACCCGGAGCCCGCCCCGGCCGGTTCCCTTGCCATGCCTCGGAATCCGCGTGAGGAGATCCTGTGCGGTCTATTCGCCCGGCTGCTCGGTCGGACCCAGGTGGGAGTGGACGATGACTTCTTCGAACTCGGTGGGCACTCGATGCTCGCCATGTGGCTGATCGCCGAGATCCGCGCCGAGCTCGGCCTGACCGTGTCGGTCCGCACGCTGTTCGGGAGTCCTACCCCGGCGGGGATCCTCTCGGCTGAGCCAAGCGGTGAGAAGGACTTCGATGTCATCCTGCCGCTGCGAGCTGGCGCGGACCGCACTCCGCTGTTCTGCGTGCACCCGGCCTCCGGGCTCGCCTGGGGCTACCGTGCATTGGCCCGGCAGCTGGCCACAGACACGACGGTGATCGGGGTGCAGGCCCCCGGCCTGCGGGACGGCGCGCGCCTTCCTGAGTCCTTCGTGGACATGGTGGACCAGATGGTCGCCGAGATCCGGCGGGTTTGCCCGTCCGGCCCGTACCGCTTCCTCGGCTGGTCACTAGGGGGAAATATCGCACACGCTCTGGCCACGCGGTTCCAGGAGGAAGGAGAGGGGGTCGAACTGCTCGCCCTCGTCGACGCGTACCCCGGTGAGACGTGGCGTTACCCCTTCTTCGCCACGCAGAGCCAATGGGACGAGTTCTCCCTGCTGGCCACACTGGGCGGGGGGACGCCCGAAGAAGTCGAGTCCGCCAAACAGCTGCGGCACACGCTGGCCGACCTCCGGCGCGCGGCCCTCGACCACCTCATGCTGGACGATCGGGCGCTGCAACGACTCGTGGACGTCGGGGTTAATGCCAGCCGATTGGTCGCCACATGGCAACCGGCACGATTCCGCGGGCTTGCCATGTTCTTCACAGCCACCTACAGCCGTGGCCCGAACTGGCCAGCGCCGACAGCCTGGCGGCCGTATGTGGACGATGTAGTGGATACACCGCTGCCGTGCCGACACGAGGACGTCCTGGCCGACGAGCCACGGAAGCTGATCGCCGATGCGGTCGCAGCCGCCCTTGGCCCCGGCGGAGGCGCTCTGACGCCATGAGCCAAGCGACGAGCCGAGACCTGCATCAGAGCACCGGAGTATCCCAAGTGGACTTCCTTTACCCCGGAGACCCTGGATATGACGAGACTCGAGCGCTGTGGAACGCCATGCACGACCGCCGACCGGTGTGTGTCGCGCGCTGCCGGACGGCGGCGGACGTGAGCGAGGCCATGCGGTTCGCCGCGGCCCACGGGTACCCCGTTACCGTGCGGGGCGGTGGCCACAACGTTGCCGGCGCGGCGGTTGCGGACGAGGCGGTGATGGTCGACCTCTCACCAATGCGCGGGGTGCTCGTCGACGCGCAGGCAGGGGTGGCCCGAGCTGACGGCGGATGCCTGCTGCGCGATCTGGACGCCGCCACCACCCGCTACGGCCTTGCCTGCCCGGCCGGCGTGGTGTCGCACACCGGCCTCGGCGGTCTCGCACTCGGCGGTGGCTACGGCTGGCTCGCCCGCACCTGGGGTCTCACCTGTGATCACATCCTCGCCGTGGAGGTGGTGCTCGCGGACGGCTCGATCGTGGAGGCCAACGACACCGAGCACCCAGACCTGCTATGGGCCCTGCGTGGCGGCGGTGGGACCGTCGGTGTCGTCACCCGGTTCACCCTCCAGCTGCGGCCGGTGGGACCGGTATACCACCACGTGGCGGAGTACTCGCCAGACACCGCGGAGCAGGCCCTGGCGGTCTACCGGTCCTTCGCCGAGCACCAACCCACCACCCTGCACACGGTGGGCGCGCTCAAGCGGGTGCCTGCACGGGCAGCGGGAGGCCGAGCCGATGAAGTCGTGCTTCGGTTGAGCGCCGCGTACTTCGGGGACCCGCAGGATGGTCCGCGGCAGGTCGCGCCACTGCTAGACGCTGCGCCGCCGCAGACAGCGACCAGCCGGGTGATCTCCTACCTGGAGCTCCAGGGGCTGGGTGACTACGGCGAGCCGCCGGGGAACCGCTACTACACCAAGTCCGGCTACCTGACCGACCTACCGGCGCAGGCCGCGGCGTCCCTGTTGACCAGCGCACGGGAGATGCCCTCGGTGTTGTCGAGTATCGAGTTCGAGTACCTGCGCGGTGCGATCGCGGAGGAACAGGAGCACGACAGCGCCTTTCCCAACCGCGACGCTCCATACATCGTCACGGCCTCGGCTCAGTGGACCGATCCGGCGGGCGACGGGGAGAACGCCGCCTGGGCAGGGCGTGCCCTCCAGCGTCTGCGTGCGTTCCGAGTACCGAGTGTCTACCTGAACTACGCCAACGACGACGCGGAATGGGCACCAGCGGAAATCTATGGAGTTCGCCGATCGCGGCGGCTCGCGGCAATGAAAGTTGCCTACGACCCAGGAAGTGTTCTTCGTGGTGACCAGAGCATGGTGGCCGCGCGTCCAACGACGACGGCGTTCGAAGGGACACAAGAATGACGCAGATGTCCGTGGTCCAGGACTCCGTGCGGCCGCCGACGGTATTCGATAGCAACGAGCCGGACGCGTTCGTGGCGGCGCTGCGCTCTCCCTGGTACGCGTTGGTGGCCGAGTTGTATGACGTCATCATGACTACGACCGGTGAATATGCCCGCTCCCGCGGACTGCGCGGTTTTCCGTTGCCACTTACCACCCGGTCGGTGACGTGTCCGACCGCTCTCGGTAGCGACTCCGAGCCCGTACCGGTTACCGTGTTGGGAGTGCACACGTACCTCCCGGACTCCATGCAGTTCGCCCTGGAATACGGCTGCCGGCTGGCGCCGGGCGGCTGCTTTGTGGTCGCTCCATCCTTTCGCGGCGAGTCCGCCGACCAAACCCATCTGAACCAGTACACGCACAGCGAGGCCGAAATCCCCGGAGATCTTGACCGCCTAATCGACTATGCCAGCGGCTACGTCAGTGCCCTCTCCGCCGCCATTCTTGATCGGCTGGGCAGCCGCTTGTTTGCCACCCGGGGCCACGTGTCCCATCTGGAGCGGATGGCTCGCGGGGGGCCGCTCGAGCAGCTCACGTTTGATGAGGCGGTGGGCGTGGTGGCCGACGTGGATGGCTGCGTTCATAACCAGGGCGATTGGCGGACGCTGACCCGACAGGGGGAGCGGTTGCTGATGCAACGGGTGAGCGAGTTCCTGTGGGTGCGTCACTTCGACTCCTTGTCCGTTCCGTTCTACCAGGCGTTTGCGGATAACGACGGCCGGACCGCGCGGAACGCGGACCTTTTCTTCGGACCCGGCGAGGTCATCGGCTCCGGCGAGCGGCACGCAGACGCTCTGACCCTTCGCAAATGCATGGCCACACACCACGTCAACGAACGGGAGTACGCGTGGTACGTGCGAATGCGTGAGGAACTTCCGATGCTGACATCAGGCTTCGGCATGGGTGTCGAGCGGTTCCTCATGTGGGTGCTCCGGCACGACGATATCCGGGACATTCCGCTCGTGTCCCGGCTTAACGAGCCGTTGGAGTTTCCCCCTGCTGCGGTTCGACCCTGAGTTAGGGCTGATGTTCGGTTGGACATGATAACGCCGGACCGGCTCCGGTCGCGCTGGGGTGTATTCGCCCAACGGGATTTCCGCCTGCTATGGATAGGCGAGACCGTGAGCGGATTGGGCAACAGCATGACCACGGTTGCGCTGCCGCTGATCGCGGTTGTCGTGCTGGATGCCAACTCTACCGAGGTGGGCCTGCTCGGCGCGGCGGTGTGGCTGCCCTGGCTGCTGGTGGGCCTGCTGGTGGGCGCATGGGTGGACCGGATGCTCAAGCGGCCGCTGATGATTGCATGTGATCTGGTGTCCGTCGTGGCGCTTGTGAGCGTTCCGCTGGCGGCGTGGTTCGACGCCCTCACCTTTCAGCACCTGCTCGTCGTCGCACTACTATGCGGCACCGCAGCGGTGTGCTTCAACACCGCCTACCACACGTATATCCGAACCGTGCTCAACGGCCGCAACCTCCTGGAGGGCAACGCCAAACTGCAAGGCAGCGAGGCGGCCACCAAGGTCGCCGGACCGGGGGTAGCGGGGCTGCTCGCGCAGGCGTTCGGTGCGGTCACTGCGCTCGTCGCCGACGCAGTGACCTTCATGGTGTCCGTGATCTGCCTGAAGCGGATCAGCTTGGTTGAGCCCGAGCCGGACCGTGCGCCTGACGAGGCAAGCGTTCCGCTCCGGCGGCAGATCGCCGAAGGGCGCTCCGTTTCGTGGGCCGGGACCGCTACCTGCGACCGATGGTCACGTGGGGTGCCGTGATCAACATGGCGCTAATGGGTTACGAGGCGGTTCAGGTCGTGTTCCTGGTTCGCACCGTCGGGCTGAACTCTGCCATGGTCGGGCTACTGCTGACCAGCTTCAGCATCGGCGGCATCGCAGGAGCGCTGGTGGCCACCAGGGTCAGCCGGCGGTTCGGTACTGGGCGCGGATTGCTTCTCGTGCAGGCCGTTACCGCGCCGTTCGCGCTGCTCATGCCGATGACTACACCGGGAGCGGGGCTGCTGCTGTTCGCGGTGGGCGCTCTCCTCGTCGAGAGCGGCACCTCGGTGGCAAACGTCGTGGTCGGCAGCTTTCGGCAGAACTACTGTCCGCCGCACATGCTCGGGCGGGTCGTGGCGACGGCCATGGTGATCAACCACAGCACCATCCCGCTCGGCTTTCTGCTCGGCGGTGTCCTCGGCGACGCGGTCGGGTACCGGCCAACCATGTGGATCATGACGGGTATTGTCGCGCCCTGCTGGCTCCTCCTCGCGCTGAGTCCGATGCGGCTTGAGCGTGACCTTCCGGAGACCTACGAGCCGAAACTGGCTGAGGCCTGAACGGTCAGCCATTCGTCCGCGCCGACAATAGACTGGGCCTGCTGAGTGGTGTCGGGTACGGGGCACCTGGCACCTGGCGCCCGAAACTCGCGAGAGGTGCTTGAGGGCCGGCGCCTCTATTTTCCAGGCGTGCTTGACACCACTACGGCGCTCGCCTCTTGCTCCTTGCCGTGCATGCTTGGCTGGCTGGCAATATGGATCGCGCGGAATGGCCCCCTCTTCGAGTCACCCGCCCTACGCCCGGCCGCCCCGACCGATGTGGCGTCGACCACCTGAATCTTAGTCGCAGTGCCCCCTCGCACCGTTTGACGGGTAACCAGTCACGGGTGCCCGCGTGATTGATCATGCTGGGGCGGGTGGCATCCAGCAGTTCCCTGCCAACGCGTCGCGGATGGCTTTGAGGGGCGGGTGGCCGTGGTTGGCGGCGGTGGTGAGGTA
>JBOHCZ010000063.1:0-6419 GCA_050699195.1 Streptomycetales bacterium | reverse complement strand
TACCTCACCACCGCCGCCAACCACGGCCACCCGCCCCTCAAAGCCATCCGCGACGCGTTGGCAGGGAACTGCTGGATGCCACCCGCCCCAGCATGATCAATCACGCGGGCACCCGTGACTGGTTACCTCACGATCACCGAGAAGGGCCCCCTCATCTCACAGGCGCGCCGACGTCAACCACACTCGTTACCAACACTTTCCGAATGACTCCATGGACATGTCCGCGATCCCCGAGTAATTTCATCCGGCGCTACTCGAGGGCTTCTTGCTGAGCAAACTTTCCGGTACGGCGCCCACCATGTGGACTACCTGACCGCGTTCTTCGCGGCGATGCTGGGAGGTCCGCAGGTACAGCGGGCATCGTCTCGTCGACGCAGGTAGCGTGGCTATGTCAGGTGCCCGCGTTTGATGCACTATTGACGAGTGATCGATCAAGCTGGCGATGAGAACCGCCCGGTGGAGCTGATCGGCGACGCCTATGTCACTTTCACGGCGCCGTTCTACGTGCAGCGCGATCCGCTTGAGCCGCGGGAAGCGTGCACCCTCCCAGCCGGAGACGACCTCGACGGCACGGGCGCACTGCTCCGGAGCAAGGTCTCGCTGAGTCCGCTGCTGCAGGGCTCCCTGACCTACGAACAGCCGACTGTGGACTTTCTGACTCTCTTCATCGGCGGCGAGGCGTGGCGCGACGACCTCCGATGCTGCCTCAACCAGCTGCGTGCCAATCACGTCGCGAAGCCATATTCGACAGGGTTGATGTGGTCGGCATGTTGTCCCTTGACGGCTATGGGTCAGTCGCGGTGACCCTGCGGTTGGCCGACGGATGGGAGCCCGCACACCGGAAGGCGACACTTGCCGCTGTGGGACCCCGTGACCGAGAGTTGCTGGCCGCCGAGCTACGTTCTATCCTGCTGCCGCCGGTCGAGCGGACGTTACGCCGATGCGGAGCGGGAGAGGCGCCTGCCGCCCTGCCGTACTTCAACCTCACCTACGCGGGTAGCACGGACCACCCAAAGCCCGGTCGGTCGTCCCTCGACGACAAGCTGCGAGTTCTGGTCTACCCCAACTCACCGCTGCCGCTGGTGTCCTGCTCGCCCTGGCTCGATGAGTTCCTCTTCGCCGGCTACGCCTACAATCTGCTGGCCGCCCCACAGCCGCGGCCGAGCGTGGAGACGCTGACGCTATTGCTCCTCATCCTGGACGTGTCCTACGCTCGTTTGGCGCGTACCGCCGCGGCGGCCGACGAGTCCCTACGGAGCAACGAGCACAGTGGTGACGTGGTGTGGCTCGCCCAGCTTGAGCGGCGGCTGCGCGCGGAGTACCAGTCCCTGGTCACGCCGACCTTCAGCTACGACCATCACGTCCTGCAGGTGCGCGACGCCGTGCTGCGCTCCTGGGACACTGACAAACTGCAGTCCCGCGCCGAAGACCTGCTCGCCACGGTTCGTCGGACCGTCGAGTTGAGGCTGACAGAGGAACAGGGCCGACGGCTTCGCAGGGTGAAGCAGGTCGTCATGATGCTGACCCTGCTGTCTGCCGTCGAAATGGTGGACGCGGCTATCTCCCTCTTCGAGCGGCTTTTTGGATGAGAGACGCACTTGCTGACGCCGATGCCGTCGTATGGGTGGCCGATGGATTCACGGCCGATGGTTCGGACTTTGGTGATCGGCTCGTGGAGCGGCTCTCAGATCAAGGCCTCCGCGTCGTCCGCCGCGACCTGACCAGCACCGGTGGCGCCGCGCCCGCTGCGCGGCTACACGTCCTGTCTGGCGGGGCGACCTCGGTAAACGACCGGTCCACATGGATGCCCCGGGCGCTGGCTCTCACTCGCACACTGCTCCAGGGCGCGCACCGGGAAGATCACACGTTGGTGGGTATCTGCCTTGGTTCCCAGATGATCGCCGAGGCTCTGTGGCCCGGAGGGGTACGCGCCGGCGAGCAGATCGAGGCTGGTCTCACCGAGGTTCTGTGGCGCGCCGGGGCAAGCGAACGGATCATCGTTCCCGCCTTCCACTATGAAGAACTTGACCCATCTACGTTGGCCGGTGGCGGCGAGGTTGTGGCGGATAACGCCCACTCGCCCGTGCAGGGCTTCCGACTCGGCCCCAGGATCTGGGGCCTACAATTCCATCCCGAACTCGAACCCGCCGACTTGCGGTGCATGCTGATACACCATCGCCAGACCATCGAGGCACACCGTGGCAGCACAGAAGCCGCGCTTCGCTCGGTGGACCAACTCGAGTCACGTTGGAAACACGATCTATTCGACCGCGTCTTCCACCGCATCATCAAAGTTGACGACCATTCGACGGAGTGATTGAGGCTTATGCAAAAGCCTCCTGGTCTCACTAATCCCGAGCTCCCTCGCCACCTCGGCGATAGCCCGCGACGTCTTCACCACCATCCGAGCTGCCTCATCCCGGAACTCAGGCGAATACGTCCTGTATCTCCCCGCCACTCGATCCCATCCCTTCTAGTACGAATCCTAAAGGATCCGCAGTCCGGAAAGTTGGGGGCACTCCAGGCCCGGGCCAGCTTCGGGCTTCCACGTTGTCCCGCGTCCCCTCCAGCACCTTCAAACCCACCGAAAACAGCCTCGACCGTGCCGACAAGCCCGAACGGTTACCGGTCGGTTTGGAAGGGCTGTCGCCCGAGTTGGCGGGCGAGGTAGGAGCCGAGGTAGCTGGTGAAGGGGTGGTAGAGCAGTGGGGAGAATTCTTCGCGGGTGTGTCCTGGTACGGGCAGGAGGGTGTGGGTGTGGGGGGTGATCTGGGTGTCGTGGTGGTGGGTGATCGCGATGACGTGTCGCCCGAGTTGGTGTGCTTGCGCGGCGAGGTCGGCGGCGCGTTGGTGGGAGCGGCCGGGTGGGGCGATGACGAAGACGGGTGTGTTGTCGGGGTAGGCGAAGCGTTCGACGTGGGACCATTCTTCGAGGTCCTGGCCGGCGGCAAAGACGCCGGATGCTTCGATGATTTTCGCGGCGCTGTATAGGGCGGTGCCGTAGCTGGGCCCGCTGCCGAGCATGAGGATCACCGGCGCGTCGGCGATGGTGGCGGCGAGTTCGCGGCAGGGGTTTTTGACGGCGCGGGTGGTGGCCTCCAGCGGGTCGGCGAGCTCGGCTAGTTCCTGGCGCAGGGCCTGTGCTGCTGGGTGTGGGTTTTCCCGGCGGGTCTCGCTCAGGTGGATGGCGATGAGCAGCAGCCCGAGCAGGCTTGCCTGGTAGGTGCGGATGCCGGGGGAGGGTTCGGTTTCGGGCAGGTCCACGATCAGGGCGCGGTGGGCTGCCTTGGTGACGGGGGTGGCGGGTGTTCCTGTGAGGGCGAGGGTGAGCGCGCCGCGTTGTTTGGCGCGTTCGATCGCGTGGACGACCCGTTGGGTGGCGCCGGAGGCTGATGTCGCGATCACCAGCGTGCGCCGTGCGGGGGTTGGGCGCATCCATGGGGTGGTGTAGTGGGCGAAGCGCAGTGCGCTCGACGGCTCACAGTCCACGCCCCCGATCGCTTCGAAAGCCATTTCGGCGGCGCATGAGGCGTGGTAGGAGTCGCCGTCCCCAGTCAGGTATACCCGATCCACCGCAGCCCACTCCGCCACGGTGAGCAGGTTGTCGATCCGCTGGGCGTAGCGGGGGGTGAGATCACGCAGGTCGCTGGTGAGTGCCTCGACCTGGCGGACCATCACCTCGGGATCGAGTGGCTCCATCACCGTGTCCCTTTCACGCGGGCGTCCACAGCCGGTGGGGAATGTGGTCAGCGTTCGAGGGCGCGCACGATGTCGACGTAGGCCCGCACCCGGTCGACATCGATACGCCCGCCCCATCCGCCGTCCTCCAGGCAGGTTCCGACGAAGGCGCCGTCGGCGGCTGCCAGCAGCCGAGCCGCGTTGTCGTGGTTGGTGTAGCCGGCCAGGACGATGGGCAGGCCGGGCAGGGCCGCGCGCACCGAGGCGATCATCTCCAGCGTCCTCGCCTCGTCGGGGTGACCCAGCGACACCGCGTCCGCGCCGACATAGTGGGCCTGGCGCGCGACCTCGGCCACGGGCTTGTCCTCGCCGAACCACTTGAAATGCATGGAGTCCACTTCCGCAACGACCTTGACATCGCGGGCGTTGATCTTGTGGCGGTACTCCGTCACCTCGAGTGGGTTGGCCTCCACCATGCCGTGGGCGGTCATCGTGGCACCCACCACCGCCCCCGCGCGGATGTAGCTACCGCCCGCCAACTTCGCCACCGCCAGCGACGCCTTCAACGCGTTGCGCATCAACTGCACACCGACCTGGAAGCCCTCGCCGGTGGCCGCCACGATCGCATTCACGATCAAGCCCATCGCCGTCGTCCGCGCCGGGTCGGACTCCTCACCGGTGGCGTAGACCCGGTCCACGCTCTGCACCAGACAGCCATCCGCCCCAGCCTCATACAGAGCGCGCGCCGAGGACACAGCGAAGCTCAGGGTCTCCTCGAAACTGTCCTTTTCATAGAACGGCGTGCCCGGCAGCGGCCGAAGATGGATCATCCCCAACACCGCCTTACGGCCCCGCGCTTCAAAAAGCACCGCCCTCGACACCCCTTTCCCGCGCTCCGGGGGACCTCGTGGTCACCTTGCCCGGCTACGCGGCCGAAATGAACCCCCGAGCGCCCCCCAGGCCATGGGCCGCGGAGGTTGGCCGGTCGTAGGCCGTGGAATCAGGACGGGCCCATGCGGTAGGCGATGCCGCGTAGCTCGCGGCCACCGGCCATCGCACGGGCACGCGCCAGCAGGCCGGTGACGGTCTGACGTAGCAGCGGGTCGGACGGCACCCACTGCGGGGCGAGCTCCTCAGCCTTGCACAGCATGGCGACCGCCTCGGTCTCGCGTCTCCGGCCCTGGGCCAACCCCCGTCCCAGGTCGGCGTACAGGCTGGCCCGGCGGCCACGGGAGGCGACCACGTCGACGTCCACGCCGTCGACATACTCGACGACCTTCGGGCCCTCGCCGCGCTCGACGCCGATCGCGACCTTCCAAATCGCCACGTTCGCCGGACCGAAGTAGAGATGGAAAGCATCACCCTCGCCGAGACGACCCGCCCATGCCGAGGACTCCGACACATGCTCGGCAGCGGTATCCGGATCACCTGCGACCGCGGATGCGTACGCGGCGGTGAGGTGGAGCATCCCGTACACCTGGGCTGCCACTCGGTCATCGAGGCCCGCCTCGAGCCGGTTAGCAGCGGTCGCCGCGGCAGAACCTGCAGCCTTGCTAGCACCCCGCAGGCAGCAGCATGTGAGCGCGCAGGAATTCACTCATCGCCGACCACACCGGGTCACCCAGACGAGCCGTCGCCGCGCCATGCCGCTCGGCGGCCATCCATGCCAGATCCATGTAACCAAGTGTCTTGACCTGCATGTACGCGGCGTGGCACGCACCCGCGAGCAGACGCAGACCACGGGCCCGAGAAGCCTCGCCTCCGCCGGTAGCGTGTACGTACAGGTCCGTGAGCAGACCGGGCAGCAACTCACCCAAGGCGACATAGTCGCATTCCTGCCCGAGAGCCCCAGCCCGCTCCACATCGGCTGCGGCCTGCTCAACCGGCCTCGGAACCACGTCAACCGGATCATCCAGCGATGAGGCCATCAACGCCAACCGGATAGCCGGGGCCGTGGCATGGGCCCGCGAATGCATCGGATTGGCCGGCGGCACCGGCTGACCCGTCAAATCAGTCACCGACACCCGCAAAGCATCAGCGAGCGCAGCGAAATGCGAACGCCGGTCCACAAGTACGCTTGCCGTTCTCGACCTCGCTCAGCCAGCCCACAGATACCCCGGTGAGCTGGGCAAGCGTCTTGATACTCATCCCCCGAAACAGGCGGGCGGTCCGCACACGCTGCCCGATACCTACCTGCCCACAGCCGTCCACACCGTACTGCTGGCTGGACATACCAGCCCCTTCCCGCCTGGTACTGACCACGGACCCCAACGTTACGGCCACCGGGGCGGCACTCACGTTGGTTCAGGCGCTCCACCAGCTTCCGCCGTCACCACGGTGACCACCCCATCTTCCGATTTCGACGGTGAGATGTACTGGGTATCGAAGTCCTCGGCGAGCTCGCCGCGTATCTGTGAACAACAACTCTTGACGGCGGCCAGGAGATCCTGCCCGGAGACGGCCACGAAGCTGCCCGTTGGCGGTCATGGGGTCTGCCCGACACGTCGTCGTCTGTCTCGCCGCGTCCCGCGGTTGAGGCCCCTTCTCGGGTGCGCTTGGCGGTGCTGAAGCGCCGTCGACACCCGAGAAGGGACACCGTGAACTCTGCTGGGGAGGTAACTGGATAGGTCCGGGTTTCGGGCAGGCTGAATTGGCCGGGGGCGCGGAGTCCACGGCTGGGTGGGGTTTGCTCAGGTGGCGGGGATCCAGGGGTGGTCGTCGGCTGCCTCGATGAGGACGTC
>JBOHCZ010000062.1:0-15187 GCA_050699195.1 Streptomycetales bacterium | reverse complement strand
GTGCTCTGGGGGGCCGTGCTGGTCCCGCCTCCACCTCCGCCGCCTGCGGCCTCGCTGCCCCGGCTGCCGTGGGCGGCGATGCCCTGGCGCATGTGGGTGGCGGGGCCGTTGATGGCGGCGGCGGGACCGCTGCCCGACGCGAGGCGCCGGTTGTAGTGGATCTGCGCCATGTCGTCGCCGAAGGCCGGCACGAACCGGTAGATGACGACACTCGCGAAGATCGACAGGAAAAGGATCGCGAGGCCGGTCAGGGCAGCCGAGAGCGAGTCCTGCGGACCTGAGCCTGCGGTGACGGCCGTGGCGAGTCCCAGGACGATGACGATGACGGGCTTGGTCAGATCGATGGCAATCATGATGCCTGCCCAGCGCCTGACGTGGTGCCACAATGCCCGGTCGACGAGCCCGGCGTAGACCGCACAGCCCAGGATCGCGCCCACGTACAGCATGGCGGCCCGGATCAGCAGCTCGACCCAGATGATCGCCGCGGCGAGCAGCGCGAACAGTGAGATGAAGATGAGCATGATGGGCCCGCCGCCGATGCTGTCGGCGTTGAGCGAGCCGGCCAGGCCGTCCAGGAAGCGCTGGGTGCCCCCCATCGTGTTGGTCGCGACGGCCATCGTGAGGGCGTCGGTGAGCGCGACCATGAGGTGCAGCGCGAGCGGCGTGAACGCGCTGGCGATCACGGTGAGCCACAGGAAGCCGATCGCCTCGCTGAACGCCTGTGTCAGGGGGACGCCGCGGGCGGCCCGCTTGGCGACCGCCAGCAGCCAGAGGATCAGGGTGAGGAAGGTCGCGGCCGCGAAGACGATGGCGTACTGGCGGACGAACCCCGGGTTCGCGAAGTCGACCCGGGTCGTCGCGTTGACCGCCTTTGCCAGCTTTCCGATGATCCAGGCCGCCGCCTCGGCGGAGCCGTCGGCGACGGAGCCGAGCGGGTCGGTGGCGACGCCGAACATCGAAGGACCGTCGCCTGCTGACCCGCCGCCCGGCGTGCTGATCATATTGTGGGTGTCCCGGCAGGCGTCCCGCATGGGGCCGCCGAGGACGGCGCAGCGGTCCGGCTCGAGCGGCGGCTCAACGGCCATAGCGCAGCCCCTCGTAGGACGTCACGGCACGGGCGATCTCGTCAGCCCTCGAGGCCGGCTGCCGGCCGCTCACCGGGGTCGGCCCGTCCTTCTGCGTGAAGCTGCGCCACCGCCAGTCGCCGTCGACCCAGCGGAGCGTGACGGTCATGGTGTGCCACCCCTCGGCGACCGGCTTCGTGGACTCGTCGCCCGCGAGCCCGATGATGCCGTTCGTCCACACGGCGACCACCGCCGTGTCGCCGGCGTAGGAGACGAGCCGGACACCGACCGGGAGGGTACGGCAGACGAACGTGAGCCCCTCGGGCGGGTTGCCGTTCCCGTCGAGCCCGTAGGTCTTGCCCACCGCGGCGAAGGCGGCGTCGAGCCGCCCGGCGAGCCGCGCCGCGACGGCCGGGTCGGCGATCGCAGCGATGATCGCCCTGCGTCGGCCGGGTTCGAACATCGCCTCCGAACCGTAGGCCACGGCGTAGTTCGCCGCGGCCGACTGCGCGCCCTCGGCGGTGCGCCGGTAGCCCACGGGGACCCCGGCGGCCGCGCGTCCATCGGGGAGAGAGCCGGAGATGGGATCGGGGTCGATCTTCGGCTCGGACGCGGGCCCGCCGGGGTGGCCTTGGTGCCCGCCGGGGTGGCTGTGGTTGACGAAGACGACCGCGCCGACGATCAGCGCCACGATCGTCAGGGCGGCGGCCCCCGAGACCCAGGATGGTCTGTGGCTGGACCGAGGGGGTCGGGCCTCGTCGGGCAGCCTGATCCGGGTCCGGGGCTGCTCGTCCGTGAGCGTCATCCCTGACCTTACCGAAGCGGGCGGGTGGCGGGCCGCCGCTCAGATCGCCATCCCGTAGACGATCGTGAAGATCGTCCCCAGCGACCCGATGATGAAAACGCCTGCGAGTCCGGCAATGATGAGCCCCTTGCCCTGTTCGGAGCTGAAGGCGTCGCGCGTGGCGGTGGCGCCGATGCGCTGCTTGGCCGCTCCCCACGCGGCGAGCCCGAGGCACATCAGGACAGCGAGTGCCATGACGACCTCGACCATCACGCGCGCCTCGCCGCCCAGGGCGGCGAACGGACCCCAGTCTGGCGCTATCCCCCCGATGATCGTCTGAATGCCGCCGTCGGCGGCGAGGACCTGACTCATCGGACGCCCCCGATCCTGCGTCTGTCTCCGCCGTACTGGCGGATTGGCGTTCGTGCTGTGTTGGACGCCCCCGGATGGAGGCGAATGGATGAGCGACCCCGGCTCCTCCGCTACCGTGTGTATCACGGGCGATTGCGGTCAGCAACCGCTGGACATAAATAAGGGGATACCGAGTCTGCGGAAGGGAAGGCGCACCGGAGGTGTCGGTGATGACGATCGGCTCCGGCCAGGGAGCGGGGTAGCTGCGATGCGTAGGTTGTGGCTCGTTCTCGCCCTGCCCTTAGTGCCTTTTCTCGTCGTCGCTCTCGTCGCGGTCGCCGTGGTCGGGATCAGCCGGGTCGCGAACACCGGGGTGGGCCTCGCCCAGGGCACCGTGCCACGCCAGCTCGCGCCCCTGATCCTGAAGTACGGCCAGCTCTGCCCGACCCTCAACCCCGCCCGGCTGGCCGCCCAGATCTACCAGGAGAGCGGCTTCGACCCGCGTGCGGTGAGTCCGGTCGGCGCCCGGGGGATGGCCCAGTTCATGCCCGCGACCTGGGACGCCCACGGCATCGATGCCGACGGCGACGGCGTCGCCAGCCCGTGGAGTCCTGTCGACGCCATCGCCTCTGCGGCCCACTACGACTGCGCGCTCGCCGGTGACGTGCGGAACCTGCCGGGCGACGCGGCCGAGCTGATGCTCGCGGCCTACAACGCCGGCCCCTACGCCGTGCTGCGCCACGGCGGCGTGCCGCCGTACGAGGAGACCCGCGATTACGTCGCGCGCATCGGCGCGCTGGAGCGCGCGTTCGCGGCGCCGAGCGGGGCGGTGCCGCCGTCGGAGACGGCCCGGCGGTCGATCGCCTTCGCTTTCGACAAGCTGGGGACGCCCTACCTCTGGGGGGGCGAGGGCACGCCCGCGCACGGGGGGCGTTTCGACTGCTCGGGTCTCACCCAGGCGGCCTACCGCCGCGCGGGCGTCAACCTCCCGCGTACCTCGCGCCAGCAGTGGTACGCCGGCCCGCACGTGCCGCGCGACCAACTCCGTCCGGGCGACCTGGTGTTCTTCGCCTACGACCTCACCGACCCCGGCACGATCCACCATGTCGGCATCTACGTGGGTAATGACCACATGATCAACGCGCCCTTCACGGGCGCCGTGATCCGCTTCGACCCGGTCGATCAGCCCGACTACATCGGTGCCGTACGTCCGACGCTGCCGCCGCATGCCAGGATGCCGGATGATCGCCCGGGGGGTTCACTCCAGCTGCCACGCCAGCTCGGCCCACACCGTGCGCCCCTCGGGGCGCACAACGACACCCCAGCGGACGGCGATGGCGGCGACCATCGCAAGCCCACGGCCGGAGTCGGCGCACGGGTCGGCGTCGACGGGGTTGGGCCGGGTCTGCGAGCCGAGGTCGGAGACGAGCAGCCGTAGCCGGGCGGGCTCCAGGTGGTGGACGCTCACGGTGTAGCCGCCGCGCGCTGAGGCGGTGTGCCGCAGCGCGTTCGTCGCCAGCTCGGACACGATCAGCGTGGCGTCGTCAGCGATCGGGTGGCCGGCGAGGAGGCCGGCCAGCCAAAGCCGGCGAACTCTCCGGTCCCCGGACAACAGCGACTCAGCATGTCAGAATGGCGCCGATGTCCGTCATCCACACCACTCCGACGGTCAGGGAGCGGCCCGTCCGCCGTCGCCCGGGCACGGTCGTGATCAATTGGATGACGACGACCGACCACAAGCTCATCGCGCAGCTGTACATGGTGACGGCGTTCGTGTTCTTCTTGTTCGCCGGTCTCCTGGCGATGTTGATGCGGACGGAGCTGGCCCGCCCCGGCTCACAGGCGTTCAGCAACGACCTCTACAACCAGTTCGTCACCATCCACGGCACGATCATGCTGCTGCTGTTCGCGACGCCGCTCTTCGCCGGGTTCGCGAACGCGATCATGCCGCTGCAGATCGGGTCGCCCGACGTCGCGTTCCCGCGGCTGAACATGTTCAGCTACTGGCTCTTCCTGTTCGGCGGGCTGATGGTGGTCGCCGGGTTCTTCACCCCGGGCGGGGCGGCGAGTTTCGGGTGGTTCGCCTACGCGCCGCTGAGCTCGGCGGTCTTCTCCCCGACCGTCGGCGCGGACCTGTGGACCATGGGCCTGGTGCTGTCGGGGTTCGGCACGATCCTGGGTGGCGTCAACTTCATCACCACGATCATGTGCATGCGGGCGCCGGGCATGACGATGTTCCGGATGCCGATCTTCACCTGGAACATCCTCTTCACGTCGTTGCTGGTGCTGTTCGCCTTCCCCGTCCTGGCCGCCGCCCTGCTGGTACTCATGGCGGACCGGAAGCTCGGGGCTCACGTGTTCGACGCGGCGAACGGCGGCGCGGTGCTGTGGCAGCACCTGTTCTGGTTCTTCGGCCACCCCGAGGTCTACATCGTGGCGTTGCCGTTCTTCGGCATCATCACCGAGATCATCCCCGCGTTCAGCCGCAAGCCGCTGTTCGGTTACAAGGGGATGGTCTTCGCCACGATGTCGATCTCCGGGCTTTCGTTGACGGTGTGGGCGCACCACATGTTCACCACGGGCGCGGTGCTGTTGCCGTTCTTCGCGTTCACCTCGTTCCTCATCGCGATCCCGACGGGGGTGAAGTTCTTCAACTGGACGGGCACGTTGTGGCGGGGGCACCTGACGTTCGAGACGCCGATGCTGTGGGCGATCGGGTTCCTCGTGACGTTCCTGTTCGGCGGTCTCACCGGCGTGATCCTGGCGTCCCCGCCGATGGATTTCCCACTGCAGGACTCGTACTTCGTCGTCGGCCACTTCCACTACGTCGTCTTCGGGACCGTGGTGTTCGCGATGTTCGGCGGGTTCTACTTCTGGTGGCCGAAATTCTGCGGACTGATGCTCGACGAGACGCTGGGGAAGATCCATTTCTGGACGCTGTTCTTCGGCTTCCAGACCACCTTTCTCGTGCAGCACTGGCTCGGTGCCGAGGGCATGCCCCGGCGTTATGCCGACTACCTGCCGAGCGACGGCTTCACAACACTCAACATGGTCTCGACGGTGGGGGCGTATCTGCTCGGGCTCTCGACCGTGCCGTTCCTGATCAACGTGATCTGGACGCTCGCCAGGGCCCGCAAGGTCACCGTCGACGACCCGTGGGGGTTCGGCCGGTCACTGGAGTGGGCGACCTCCTGCCCGCCGCCGCGGCACAACTTCAGGTCGCTGCCGCGGATCCGTTCCGAGAGCCCGGCCTTCGACCTGCACCATCCCGCGGGCGAGTACCCGTTGGAGGGCCGCGAGCTGCCGACCGAGCCGGGGCGAAACCTCCCACCCTGACGGGCCCTGAGCCGGCGAGGATCGCGGCGCGACGGTCTTGACCGTCTTGACGGTCCCGCCTCGGCAATAGTTTACTAAATCCATGAATTTGATGCATGCTTCTGGCGGCGCGCATGTCGGCGCGCGTGGTGGCGCCCGTGACACCCGTGGCATCCGTCCCGCAGGAACGACCCGGACGTGCGCGCCATGAGGGTGGCGGGCTACGTATACCGGGCCGACATCTACTGCAGTGGCTGCATATTCTCGGCGATGCCCGGGGAGTGGTCGTGCGTCCCCGGCGGGTCTGCGGAGCGGCAACGTGATCACCTCGCCAGCCAGGCGGGCATCGATCGGCTGATCCTGGCCGGTCAGGCACACGACATCTGCGTGGCAGCCGCCGCCCTGACGGAAGAACCCCTCTGCCGTGAGCGTTGCCGGCAGTGCGGAAGGTGCATCGGTTTCGAGTGCCCGGCCTTCGACGAGGAGGACGGGGAGGAAGACTGGTAGCACCTCGTACGGCGTCCGTACGTCCGTACGGGCGCGGAGTGCCCCACGCGACGGCCGGGGCATGGGCATTCCCGAGAGGGGTAGCCGAGAGGTATGGACACCAGACACCGGCCGCCCCGCATCCTCATCGTGGGCGGCGGGTACATCGGCATGTACACCGCGCGGCGGCTGCACCGCAGGCTCGCCCGCGGCGAGGCACGTGTGACCCTGGTCGACCCCCGGTCCTACATGACCTACCAGCCGTTCCTTCCGGAGGCCGGGGCCGGCAGCATCCAGCCGCGCCACGTCGTGGTCCCGCTGCGCCGGATGCTCCCCGACGCGGAGGTCGTGACGGGACATGTCTCCGCGATCGACCACGCCCGGCGGGAGGCCCGCGTCGAGCTGCTCGACGGCGAGGCCTACGCCGTGTCCTACGACATCCTCGTCGTCGCCGTCGGTGCGGTGCCGCGGACGCTGCCCGTTCCGGGCCTCGCCGAATGCGGCATCGGCTTCCAGGCGATCGAGGAGGCCATCTCGCTGCGCAACCACGTCATCGCCCAGCTCGACATCGCGGAGTCGACGCGCGACGAGCGGGTGCGGCGCCGCGCGCTGGCGTTCGTCTTCGTGGGTGCGGGCTACGCGGGCGTCGAGGCCATCGCCGAGCTCGAGGACATGGCCCGGGCGGCGCTGCGCTACTACCGCAACGTTCGCCACGAGGACATGCGGTGGGTGCTCGTCGAGGCGACGGAACGCATCCTGCCCGAGGTGGGCCCGGACATGGCCCGGTACGCCCTGGACGAGCTGCGGGCGCGGGGCATCGACGTCAAGCTCACCACCCGCCTGGACTCCGCGGTTGGCGGGCACGTGAAGCTCTCCGACGGCACCGCGCTGGAGGCGAGCACCCTGGTCTGGACGGCGGGCGTGCGCCCGGCCCCCATGCTCGCCGACACCGACCTCCCTCTTGACCGGAAGGGCCGCGTCAAGGCGACGGCCACCCTCCAGGTCGAGGGTGTCGAGGACGTCTGGACGGCGGGTGACTGCGCGGCGGTGCCCGATCTCACCAAGGACGAGCCGGGCGCCCTGTGCAGCCCCAGCGCGCAGCACGCCATGCGGCAGGCCCGGCGGCTCGCCGACAACATCGCCGCCGCACTCCGCGGGCGGCCGGTACGGGAGTACCGCCACCGTTACGCCGGGTCCGTCGCATCACTCGGCCTGCACAAGGGCGTCGCCCAGGTGTACGGCCTGAAGGTGCGCGGCTGGCCCGCCTGGTTCCTGCACCGGACCTACCACCTCACCAGGCTGCCGACCTTCGATCGCAAGATCGCGACCGTCGCCGACTGGACGCTGCAGCTGTTCTTCCGCCGGGAGATCGTGTCGCTGGGGTCGTTCGAGCATCCGCGCGCGGAGTTCGAGTCGGCCGCCAGGCAGCAGGAGCGGCTCGCGGAACGCGCTGCGAAGTCCTCCCGATGAGGCCGTCGCTCGTTCGGCCGCACGCCGGGTTTTCCGCTGCTCCGCGGGTAGGCACGATGCGAGGTTGATAACTGCGTTGTTCGCGGTGTGGTGGCTTTCGAGCCGTTCTAAGGCGCCGCGGAGCGCGTCGACCGATGTCGGGAGCGGGTGCCTCGATGCCGGAGGGGGCGCGCGCCGCGGTTCCCCTCGCCCGGCAGGTGCCCGGGTAGGCCGGGCAGGGGAACAACGGGGTGCGGCGGGTGCTGTTCTTGGTCAGGGGGCGGCGCCCGCCGCGCTTCCTTCGGGATCGTCGCCACCCGCGACAGTCGTGGGATCGTCGCCACCCGCGACAGTCGCCACAACCTGCGACGCCGCGGCCGCCAGCTTCACCTGTCTGGCCTGCGACATCCTGCGCAGCCGTTCGAAGGCGGCGTCCGGGTCGCACCGGTAGGCGTGCATCAGGATCCCCTTGGCCTCCTCGATGACGATGCGCGAGTCCCGGGCGGCCCGCATCTGCTCGGCCTCGGCCAGCGCCGCTGCGTGCAGCCGTCCGTTGCGGATCGCGATCCGGGTATGGCTGACCAGCAGGGCGAGGCTGGGCTCGGTGGCCCGCGTCAATCCGTGCGGGGTGGCGCTGAAAAGCTGGAGGATGCCCGTTGCGGCGTCGATGTCGCAGGCGAGCGCGAGGCAGCACCGTACGCCGTGGCCCACCGCCACGGTCATGAAGCCGGGCCACCGTGTGTCGTACCGGCTGTCCGGCACCGTGACGATCGACTTCTCGACGAGCGCCGTGACGAGTGGCCCCTCACCGAGTTGGAGCTGCGTGTCGTCGATGTCCGCAAGATCGGGGTGGGTCGCGGCCCGCACGTCGGGCGAACCGCCGCTCCACAGCGCGAAGGTCACGCCGTCGCACCCGGGGATGGCGTGCTGGGCAACCTCGCTGACGCGGTGCAGGACATGAGCGCGGCCGCGCCCGGCGTGCGCCAGGTCGACGACGGCCGCGAGTTCGTGAGCCCAACAGGGCGTCCAGTCGTGAGCCCAGCCGGGCGCCCGGTCGTGGGTCCGGTTGGAGGTCCGGTTGGGGGTGCAGTTGCGGATGCAGTGGGCTGCGGTCACGCGAACCTCCTGCTTTGGGCCCCTCGGGTTGAGTTGACCTCGGGCCGCCCGGACCCGGAGTCGAGTCACTAGGGTAGACATGCTTCGTCCATGTATCTGAGGTTTGCGATGTTTACCCGTATTCAGGCGGTTCGAGGATGATCACGGGGGCGCCGCATGCCTGATGACGTTCTGGCGGCAGAGCGTGCCGTGCACGACGTCCGGAGCCGCATCGGCGCCCTGCGGGACGCCTGCGGGGCCGACCCGCCACCCAGCTTCGAAAGCCTGCTCGACGTCGCACTCGGCGAGCTCGACCGGGTTGACGACGAGATGGCGCGGATGCTCGACCTCCTCTACGCCTATGCCGAGCCCGTGTCGCCGGCTCTCGCCGCACGCCACCGTGAGCAGGAGTACCTGCGCCAGCTCTTCGCCGAGACGCCCGTACCCGTGCTGGCCCTCGCCGCGACCGGGGAGATCCGCCGTGGCAACCACGCCGCCGCGGGGCTACTCGAGCTGCCTCTCGGCTATCTCACCGGCAAGCCGCTGTTCGCGTTCCTGGACCCGAGCACCGTCGCGATCGCCCGCGCGAAGCTCCCCGCGGTGCTGCGTGACCGCGACCAGCAGTCGATGGAGGTACGGATACGACGCTCGGAGGGCCTGCTAAGCGTGACCTTCATCCTCCAGCCCTTCCTCGGGCCTGGCCGCAGCGGGCCCCGGGTCCTCGCCGCCGCCACCTCGCTCGCGCCGCTCCACCCGCCCGCCGATCACGCTACGGGCCGGGAGGCCCAGCGATCATGGCACGCCGCGTCGGCTCTCGACCTGGTGTTCGACTGCGCCCGCTTGCTCCTGGACGCCACCCGGCGCTGCCCCAGAGACGTCGAACGGCTGCTGGCCGGGCGGCTGGCCGATGACTTCGCCGACTGGGTGATCATCGACTGCCTGCGTGGCAGGGCATCGCTGGTGCGTACGGGGGTCGCAGGTCGCCAGGAGGCGTTGCGTGGCAAGCTCGCCGGGCTCGACCCCGACGCGAACCTGCTGGCGCGTCTTGTCGTGCAGACCGGTGAACCGCTGCTGCGTGCCCACCTCGACGATCTCACCCTCCTCGGGGCGCTGCCGGATGGCCGGACCGTTCTCGGTGCGATCGGTGCCGGGTCCGTGCTGGCCGTGCCGATCAGCCACGGGGAGCGGCTGGTAGGCGCGTTGTGCGCGGTGCGCGCCGCCGGGCGCGGCTACTTCACGCTGACCGACCAGCGGACCCTGGGCGAGCTCGCCGGACTGCTGGGTGGCTGCATCGGGGTGCGCGCCCTGGCCTGACAGCGGCCCGACCGGTGCCTGATCCCGGCCTGACCCCGGCCTAATCCCGGCCCGACCCAACGGTGCGGTGACACGCCGAAGGCGCGGGGGACTTCCCCCCACGCGATCGGCCGGGCAGGCTACGGAGGACTGGGATAGCTTTGGTCCCGCAGTGCCCGTGTGAAACCACTCACCACGACTGAGCAGGAGTTGTTGTGGAGCTCTCGCTCTCGACGCGCGCTGTGGGGGACCGTGCCGTCATCGAGACCGCCGGCCAGATCGACGTCTACACGGCGGCGCAGTTCCGGCAGGAGATCACCGACGCCATCGACGCCGGCAAGAGACATCTCATCATCGATCTCAACCAGATCGTCTTTCTCGATTCCACGGGCCTCGGTGTCTTGGTGGGGGGCCTCAAGCGGGTGCGTACGCTGGGCGGTTCGCTGTCCGTCGTCTGCTCCGATCTGGACGTGCTTCGCCCGTTCCACATCACCGGCCTCGACAAGGTCTTCGTGATCCACGACACCGTCGATCAGGCCGTCGACGCGGTCTCCGGTGGTCCTGCGGGGTCCGATCGGGCGTCTCGAGACAACACATGAGGTTCCGGTGGGCCAGGCGGCTGGTAGGCCAAGGCAGGCTCGAACCAGCGCCCAAGGTCCCAGGTCTCGAGCACCGGTTCTCCATCCCCGACGCGTTCGGGCGCGCTCCCGCGCTGGTCGCCGTCGCCCGCGGCCGGGATCACCCGTTGACCTACACCAACACCGCCTACGCGGAGGTCTTCGGCGACGGCTTCCCCTATCTCGCGGATCAATCCTTCGTCCGGCTCATCGAGGACGTGAACCGCTCCGGCGAGCCGTGCTCCGCACGCGCCGCGCGGGTCCGCCTCGGTGACGGGCGCGACGGGCACTTCACGTTCGTCTGCGTACCGATCCGTGGCCGGCGCAGGGACGTAGGCGGGGTGCTCGTCGTGGGAGTGGACGTCACCGATCAGGTCGTGACCAACGAGCTGCTGCGCGGCAGCGAGGAGCGCTACCGGCAGGCGGCCATCACGCTGCAGCGCAGCCTGCTCCCGCAGCGGCTGCACGAGCCCGACGAGGTGGCCGTCGCGACGCGCTACCTGCCCGGCGGGAACGAGGCGGAGGTCGGCGGCGACTGGTACGACGTCATTCCGCTCGGCGCCGGACGTACGGCGTTCGTCATCGGCGACGTGATGGGGCGGGGGCTGCGGGCCGCGGCGATCATGGGGCAGCTGCGCGCGGCGGTACGCGCGTACGCGCGGCTCGACCTGCAGCCGCACGAGGTGCTGCGGCTGCTCGACGGCCTCATCACGGAGATCGGGGAACCCCAGATCGTCACCTGCGTGTACGCCGTGTTCGATCCGAGCGACTACACGATGAACTACAGCGCGGCTGGGCACCTCCCGCCCCTGGCGATCCTCGAGACCGGCAAGCCCGCGCACCGCCTGGAGGAGGCGAGCGGACCCCCACTCGGCGTGGGCGGCTGGCCGTACGTCTCCGAGACCTCCCACCTGGAGCCGGGGTCGACCGTGGCCTTCTATACCGACGGGCTCGTCGAGCGACGGGGCGAGGACATCGGGCAAGGCATCGACGACCTGGTCGCGGCGCTGGAGGAGTTCAACGGCGAACCGGAGGGCCTGGCCGACCACGTGCTGCGCCAGATGAACCTGCCGACCGAGCACAGTGACGACACCGCGCTGCTCGTGATGCAGGTCCGGGAGTTCACCGGCGATGAGGCCCAGGTGTTCCGTACCGCCGCGGTCGAGTTGATGGGCGGCGGCGAGGTCGCGACCCGGGCGCGCGCCTTCACCACCGGCGTGCTGGCGAGCTGGCGGATGCCCGTCGAGCTTTCCGAGCGGACCGTGCTCGCGGTCAGTGAGCTGGTCACCAACGCCCTGACGCACGGCGAGCCGCCTGTCGGGCTGCGGCTGCGGCGCACCAGGCGCCGGCTGATCGTCGAGGTGCGCGACCGCGACGAGCACCTGCCGCGGCGGCGCTTCGCCGGGCTCACCGACGAGACCGGGCGGGGCATCATGATCGTCTCGACGGTCGCCGCGTCCTGGGGCTCCCGGAAGACCGAGCACGGCAAGGCGGTGTGGTGCGAGTTCCCGCTGTCCGGCTGACGCGGGTTGATACGTCGCGTTGCGGCGCGCGGCCCGTCTCGCCGCGCACGCGTCCGGCCCGAGCCGAGCCCACGGCCGGGCCGCACTCTAGGCCTAGGTCAGGTTGGCGAAGCGCTCGACGTCCTCGGTCCTGCCGGACACGATGAGCACGTCGCCCCCGTGGATCACGGTCTCGGGCGTGGCGTAGGTGAAGCCCTCGCCGCGGCGCTTGATCGACACCACGGTCACGCCGTGCTGCGAGCGGATGCGCGTCTCGCCGAGCGACCTGCCCACGTAGTCGGCGGGTGCGCGGGTCTTGGCCATGGCGAAGCCGTCCTCGAACTCGATGTAGTCGAGCATCCTCCCGGTCACCAGGTGGGCGACGCGCTCGCCCATGTCGTGCTCCGGGTGCACCACATGGTGAGCGCCGACCCGTTGCAGGATGCGGCCGTGTGCGCGGCTGACGGCCTTCGCCCAGATCGCGCCCACCTCGAGGTCGACGAGATTGGACGTGGTGAGGATGCTCGCTTCGAGGTCGGTGCCGACGCCGACGACGGCGCGCCGGAACTCCTGGACGCCGAGCTGCCGCAGCGCGTCCAGGTCCGTCGTGTCGGCCGAGACGACGTGTGTCAGCGCGCCCAGCATCTCCTGGACGATCTTCTCGTCGTGCTCGATGCCCAGCACCTCGATGCCCTGGGTCACCAGTTCGACGGCGAGCGATCGTCCGAACCTGCCGAGCCCGAGGACGACGACACCACCCCCCTGCTTCCTGGCCGATTCCCTAGCCAACGATGGGTCGCTCCTCCGGTAGCCGGTAGCGGATCGCACGCTCGCGCAGGGCGAGCGCCGACGCCAGGGTGACAGGGCCGAGGCGGCCCGCGAACATCAGGGCGATCAGGATCGCCTGCGCGACGGCCGGCAGGTCGGCCGTGATGCCGGTCGACAGGCCCACGGTGCCGAACGCCGACACTACTTCGAACAGTACGGCGTCGAGGTCGTACCGGGTGAGTGCGAGCAGCGCGAAGGTCGCCAGCACGACGGCGGCCACGCCCAGCAGGGCGACGCTGAGTGCCTGGCGCTGCGCGCCCTCGGGGACCCGCCGGCCCAGCGCGTGGACGGGCGGCTCGCCACGGATCTCCGCGAGGATGACGAACGCGAGCAGCGCGAACGTGGTGACCTTGATCCCGCCCGCGGTGCCGGCGCTGCCGCCGCCGATAAACATCAAGATGTCGGTGGCCAGCAGGGTCGCGGAGTGCATCTCCCCATAGTCCAGGGTGTTGAACCCCGCGGTCCGCGGCGTCATCGACTGGAAGAACGCGGCGAGCAGCTTGCCCGGGACGTCGAGTCGCCCGAGCGTGGCCGGGTTGGCCCACTCGATCGCCAGTACGGCGACAAGACCTGCCGCGAGGAGCAGCGGCGAGACGAGCAGCGTGATCCTGGTTTGCAGCGACCAGCGGTAGGTCCGGCGCAGCTCGCGGCGCAGCTGCAGGAGCACGGGGAAGCCCAGTCCGCCGGCGATCGTTGCCGCGGCGATCGGCAGGCAGATCCACGCGTCAGTGACGAAGGCCTCCAGGTTCGTCGAGAACAGTGCGAACCCCGCGTTGTTGAACGCGCTGACGGAGTGGAACACGCCGAGGTAGAGCGCGTCGCCCAGGGGCTCGCCGTACCCGGTCGCGAAGCGCAACGCGAGCAGCACCGCGGTCGCGGCCTCGATGACCAGGGTGATCCCCGCGACCGCCAGGACGATGCTGCGGACGTCTCCCAGGTCGAGCGACCGGGTCTCGGCCTGGGTGCTGAGCCGGGTACGCAGGGCGAGGCGGCGGGTGACGAGCAGCCCGAGGAACGAGGCGAACGTCATGATCCCGAAGCCCCCGATCTGCACGAGGCCGAGGATCACGAGTTCGCCGAACGGCGACCAGAAGGTCGGGGTGTCCACCACGATCAGCCCGGTGAGACAGACCGCCGAGGTCGAGGTGAAGAGCGCCTCGAGGACCGAGGCCCGCCCGAACTCTCCGGCCTTCGCGATCGGCAGCGTGAGCAGCACGGCGCCGACGAGGATGGCGACAGCGAAGCCCGCCACGACGACCCGGAACGGGCTGGCGCGACCTGACTTGCGATCCGTCAGGCGGGGGGGCGGTCCCCGGTGCGCGGGCGGCGGCTGCGGTACGTCCACGCGGGGAGCATAGGACCTCGGATCACCCCGCATGGGCTAACGGAGTGTAGCGAGCCATGCCCGTTCTGTTCGTGAACAGCTATATTCCTCGGAAATGCCCTTGATCGTCCACTGTGCTTGGTACCGTCGCGTGGGGCGCGGGTCATCTGTGACCACTGACCCGGGGGAGGACCGAATGATTTCTCGCGAGCAACTCGAATACCGCTTCGCGGCCGCGACGGCCCCGTCTGCCCCGTCTGCCCCGTCTGCCACGTCTGCCACGTCTGCCGCGTCGCGCAGGGCTCCTGCACATGCCGCCCCCGACGACCAGAGGCGCGGGCTTGGGCCGGTTTCCGTCGGCGATATGCTGCACCTGTTCGCGCGTCACGGGCGGCATGCGCGTCGTGTCACGCTCCGTGATCGCCTGACTTCCGCATTCGGCCGTACGTCCTGACGGAGGACGTGGCTGGCCACCCGTTCCTGCGACCGGTTTCGGCCGCCGTGGAGGTCCCCATGGAGCCCGCCGCTCTCGCCCTGCACGTCGCCGAGCGGAGTGGTTGTGCGGTGCTCTCGATCGCCGGCGAGATCGACCTCGGCAACGCCGACCAGCTGCGCGACCGGGTGGCCGAGCTGGTGTCCACTGGGCGCCCGTTCGTGGTGCTCGACCTCTCCGACGTGACGTTCTGCGATTCGGTTGGGCTGAGTGCGCTGGTGGCGAGCCTGCGGCAGGCCTATGCGCGGGAGGGCTGGCTGCGGCTCGCGGCGCTGCAGCCCGCGGTGCTCAAGGTGTTCCGGCTCACCGCGTTGACGAAGGTCTTCCCCATCTACGACACGGTGGATGAGGCCGTCGACGCCCAGGTGTGATGGGGCCGCGACTACCTGTTGCCGCCGGAACGATCACCCTCTAACCTTTGGAGCGGCGGCCTGCCGCTTCCCCCGTGGCGGCAGGCCGTCCTCGCTATCCGCCGATCTCGGCAATTCCGCCCTCTGGATCGCGGAAGTGAGGGCGGAATTGCCAAGATCGGCGGTGAGGCACGTCGGCCCCGCGAGGCCCTATCATCGGCCCTCGCGAAGGGAGG
>JBOHCZ010000061.1:0-2488 GCA_050699195.1 Streptomycetales bacterium | reverse complement strand
TGCTCGCGCTGCGGCTGCTCCGCGGCCGGCGCACGCGGTGACGGCGACCGCGCCGCAGACGCCGGCGAGGTGCCGGGCACCGGGCCCACAGGCACCTGGACGACCCCGCTGTGCAGACCCTCGCTGCCGGACAGCAGCGCGTCCCCGTCGGGGGTGTAGGTGATCGACTCGCCCTGCTCCTGGACCGGCAGTGTGATGGTCGCGACGCGCTGTCGGCGCTCGTTGAAGACGTAGGCCGTCCCGTAGGTGCGGAGCACGAAACGCTTCCCGTCCGGGGCGAAAGCCCCACCGGTGACGAACGACGGGGCCCGCCCGACCCGCCGCAACACGTTCACGCCCCCAGGGTCCAGCTTCCGCGGCGCCACGTACAGGCCGGCGTCGAACTGCTTGCTCACCACGTAGAGGCGGTTGGTGCGGGGGTCGACGAGCAGCGCCTCCGCATCACGTGCGCCGTCCGCGTACCGGAAGCGGTACCGCGTTGCAGGGACCGGGCCGCTGGCCAGCCGGGGGGGCTCGGTGAACCGGTACACCGAGATCGTCCGCCAGGCTCCGCCGAGGTTGTCGCCGATGTCGCCGACGAAGAGCGCGGGCCGCCCTGCCGCGTCCTCGCCGACGGCGATGTCCTCCCAATCTCGAGCCTCCGCGCGGGCCAGGGTGAGCGTCGCGAGCGTCTTGCCGTCGACGCCGATCGCATAGATCCGCGGCGCGTCGTCGCTGTCGTTGTGGGTGTAGACGACCCCCTCGTGGCGGCGGCTCACGGCGAGCCCGCTCGCCTCGGTGATCCGCTCGTCCGCGAGCCTGAACACCACCTCGTGGCGGTCGTCGCGGCCGGTCGGCCCGGCCGCCGGAGCCGTGGCCGGCCACGCGGTCCCCGCGAGCACGGCGAGCCCACCCGCGAGCAGTGCCCGACACCGCATCAGGCTGCCCGACGGCAGCGGGCGCAACCCGGCGAGCGCCGGTACGGGGGTGGCTCGAGCACGTCTCAAGGGTCGCACGGCGGCGACCGTCCAGGGCGCAGCGTCGGGCGGGTGTCAGCGACGGGTGCGGTCTAGGTCGGGGAGCCCGGCTCCAGCCGGAGCAGCAGATGCGACCGCCGCTCCGGAGCTGGCCGGTAGCGGCCGGGCAGGTTGTGCGCAGCTGGAGCGGCGGGATCAACGGGTGCTTACGGTCCTGACGGCGACGCCGAGGAGGATGGCAGGCATGGAGCACACCCACCTGGGACGTACCGGCCTGTCCGTCAGCCGCCTCTGCCTCGGAACCATGAACTTCGGACCCGAGACCTCGGAGGAGGACTCCCACGCGATCATGGACCGTGCCCACGAGCACGGCATCAACTTCTTCGATACGGCGAACGTCTACGGCTGGAAGAAGGGCGAGGGGATCACCGAGCAGATCATCGGGCGCTGGTTCGCCAAGAGCGGCGGGCGTCGGGACCGCACCGTCGTCGCGACCAAGCTGTACGGCTCGATGAGCGACTGGCCCAACGACACCTTCCTCTCGGCGCTCAACATCCGCCGGGCCTGCGACGCCTCCCTGACCCGACTGCAGACCGATCACATCGACCTGTACCAGATGCACCACGTCGACCGCTCCACCCCGTGGGAGGAGATCTGGGAGGCGATGGAGGTGCTGCGCCAGCAGGGCAAGATCGTCTACGTGGGGTCCTCGAACTTCGCGGGCTGGCACATCGCCAAGGCGCAGGAGGCCGCCCGGCGGCGCAACTTCCTCGGGCTGGCGTCCGAGCAGTCGATCTACAACCTCTTCCAGCGCAGTGTGGAGCTCGAGGTGCTGCCGGCCTGCCGCGACTACGGGCTGGGTGTGATCCCGTGGTCGCCCCTGCACGGCGGGCTGCTGGGCGGTGTCCTGCGCAAGCAGGCGGCCGGCCAGGGCACGGGGCGCAGCGGGACCGGCCGCGCCGCCGAGTCGCTCGCCGCCGCACGCGTCAAGGTCGAGGAGTACGAGTCGTTCTGCGATGACCTGGACGAGCACCCGGCCCACGTCGCGTTCGCGTGGCTGCTCCATCAGCCTGCCGTGACCGCGCCGATCGTCGGGCCGCGGACGCTGGACCAGCTCGACGGCTCGCTGCGCGCCCTGGAGATCGAGCTCGACGGCAATGCGCTCGGGCGGCTCGACGAGATCTTCCCGGGACCTGGCGGCAGCGCACCCGAGGCGTACGCCTGGTGACCGGGGCCGGCTCGGCGCGGCTCGTACGCTCAGCCGAGCAGCGCGCCGACGACGACCACGAGCACGAGCAGCAGCAGGGCGCCCGGGATGATCCATTGTCGGGTCCGCGGATGCACAGCGTGAGGCTAGCCGACCGGGGTCACCCGGCGAGCGGCCAGGATGCCACCGTCTCGTAGCGGGGCCGGCGCCCGAGGTGGCTTCGGATCAGCAGCAGCTCGCGGGCGACCCAGGGGGTGCCCCGGTACGCTGCGCAGGCCTCCGCCAGCGGGCGCAGACCGGTGGGCCGGCGGGCACGCGCCAGGGT
>JBOHCZ010000060.1:0-5092 GCA_050699195.1 Streptomycetales bacterium | reverse complement strand
GGGCGGGCCCGCTCGAGCCAAGCCGTCGCCGTCGGCCCCGGGAGGGCGTCGCTGACGAACCACCCCTGCGCCGCGTCGCACCCCAGCCTGCCGAGGCGGCGCCAGATCTCCAGCGTCTCCACGCCCTCGGCGACGACCTCGACGCCCAGCGCGTGCGCGAGGTCGACCATCGAGCGCACGATCGCCGCGTCGTCCTCGTCGTGGACCAGCCGCGTCACGAACGCCCGGTCGATCTTGATCTCGCTCACCGGGATACGCCGCAGGTGCACGAGTGAGGAGTAGCCGGTGCCGAAGTCGTCGAGGCTGAGGTGCACGCCGAGCCGCCGCAGCCCGCCGAGGGTCTCGGCCACTCGGTGCGGCTCCTCGAGGAGCACCCGCTCGGTGATCTCGAGCTGGAGGGCGGACGCGGGCACCCCGTAGCGTCGCAGGCCCGCGGATATGGTCGCGACAAACCCGGGAGTGTGCACGTCACGCAGGGACACGTTGACCGCGACGGGAACCCGCAGGTCGTCCTCCCACCAGCAGGCCGCCTGCGCGAGCGCGCGGTCGAGCACATACTCGGTCAGCCGGGGCATCAGGCCGGTCTGCTCGGCAAGCGGCACGAAGTCTTCCGGGCTGATCATGCCCCGGTGCGGGTGGCGCCAGCGCACCAGCGCCTCGACCCCGACCACCCCGCCGTCGCTGAAGGCGACCTTGGGCTGGTAGTGCAGCTCGACCTCCCCCCCGTCGATGGCCCGGCGCAGGTCGGCGAGGAGCGCGAGACGGTCCGGGGAGTTCCGGTCGCGGGCGATGTCATACGTCTCGACGCCGCCCCGCGAGCCCTTCGCGAGATACATCGCCACGTCCGTGCGCTGGAGCAGGCTCTCGAAGTCGGCGGCGTGGTCGGGGTACACCGCGATGCCCACACTGGCCTGCAGATCGAGGGAGAGCCCGTCGAGCACGAAGGGGTCGGCGAACGCGGCCACGATGCGGCGGGCCACATCTCGGGGCGCTCCGCCGTCAGGCAGGGTCGGGAGGAGGACGGCGAACTCGTCCCCGCCGAGGCGCGCGATGGTGTCGCCGGGCCGGACGGCGCCCTGCAGCCGCCGCCCGACCAGCTGCAGCAACCGGTCGCCCGTGGGGTGCCCGAGCGTGTCGTTGACCTCCTTGAACCGGTCGAGGTCGAGCAGCAGCAGGCCCATCCGGTGCCGGTGCCGGCGGGCATGGCCGAGCGCGGTACGGCTGCGCTCGACGAGCAGCTTCCGGTTCGGCAGCCCGGTGAGTCCGTCGTGGAGCGACTGGCGGTCGCGCTCCCGGGAGAGGGAGGCGTTGCGGTACACCGCGGCGAGCGCGGGGACGAAGAGCGGGACGAGCCACGCACTGGTATCGACCGCCAGCACGACCAGCGGGGAGAGCCCGAGCAGCGCGCAGGTCACGATCGTCTGGTACGCGAGTTCCCCGCGGGCGACGTCGATCACGCTGATGCCCTGCCAGTACGACACGGCCAGCCACACAAGCGCGAGGTTGAGCAGGAAGTAGGCCAGCGCCGCGGCCGCGAGGACCGGCAGGTCATGCCCGTCGGGCACCCACGGGTCGGCGGGTGTGCCCCCGCGCCCGGCCAGCTCGAGCACCACGGCGGCGCCGGCGAAGCTCAGCGTGTACTGCCCCACGTTGAACGCCGTGCGCCACCAGACGTGATGGCGCACGATCCCCGCGAGCAGGGCCGCCACCGCCTGCAGGACCGCTGCGACCGGGAAGCCGAGCAGCAGCAGGACGGCGAAGGCGAAGGTGGTCGAGGTGGTGGCGCCGTTGGCGTAGTGGCGGCCAGGGGTGAGGATGGGCCGCAGCTCGCCGAAGAGGACGAAGGCCGTGACGATCCACAGCGCCGGCAGACCCGCGAAGATCACGAGGTCTGCCACCGACAGCTGGGACGCGGCGGTCACGAGAACGCCACCGCCGAGCACTGCGACCCCGCCGGTGTAGGTACGCAGCTGCGCCGGCCGGGCGAGCACTCCGAGATCGCGGTGGTAGGCCTGGGTCATTGATGGCTCCTCGTGACCACCCGTCCCCGAAGAGTGACCACGCCCCGATCATGCCAGCACAGCCGACCCCGCGTCCGGCCGCCCCGCGAACTTCTCGAAACGTGACTACTCGGGACTCCCCGCCGCGCGAGCGGCGGCGGCGGTCCCCTGGTCGAGGAGCACCTGGAACCCGTCGTCGTCCAGGATCGGGACCCCAAGCGCGAGCGCCTTGTCGTACTTGGAGCCGGGGCTGTCGCCGACGACGACGAAGCCGGTCTTCTTCGACACCGAGCCCGTGACCCGGCCGCCGCGCTCCTGGACCGCCGCGGTCGCGTCGTCGCGGCTGTAGCGGGCGAGGCTACCGGTGATGACGACGGTCAGCCCCTCGAGCGGCCGGGGGGCCGCCGCCTGCACCTCGGCGAGGCGCACGCCCGCGGACCGCCACTTGCCGACGACGGCACGGTGCCAGTCGACGGCGAACCAGTCCCTGACCGACGCCGCGATCGTGGGGCCCACCCCCTCGGACGCGGCGAGCTCCTGCTCGGATGCGGCCGCGATGCGGTCGAGGTCGCGGAACTGCCGGGCCAGCGCCTGGGCCGCGGTCGGACCGACGTGGCGGATGGACAGGGCCACGATGATGCGCCACAGCGGCCGGCCCTTGACCTCCTCGAGGTTGGCGAGCAGCTTCATCGCGTTGGCCGTCGGCGCGCCGTCCTTCCTCGTGAAGAACGAGGAGGTCGACAGCTTGTCCCCGGTGAGGTGGAAAAGGTCACCTTCGTCCTGCAGCAGCCCGGAGCCGAGCAGCGCGACCGCGGCCTCGTAGCCCAGCGTCTCGATGTCGAGCGCGGCACGGCTGGCGAGGTAGAACAGCCGCTCGCGGAGCTGGGCGGGACAGGAGCGGTCGTTGGGGCAGCGGATGTCGACGTCGGCCTCGCTCGCGGGGCGCAGCGCCGTGCCGCACTCGGGGCAGTGAGTCGGCATGACGAACGCACGCTCGCTGCCGTCGCGCAGGTCGACGACCGGGCCGATGATCTCGGGAATGACATCGCCCGCCTTGCGCAGCACCACGGTGTCGCCGACCAGCACGCCCTTGCGCCGCACCTCGTCCTGGTTGTGCAGGGTCGCCAGCTCGACCATCGAGCCGGACACCCGGACCGGCTCCATCACCCCGAAGGGCGTCACGCGGCCGGTGCGACCCACGTTCACGCGGATGTCGAGCAGCCTGGTGGTGACCTCCTCCGGGGGGTACTTGTAGGCGATCGCCCACCGCGGGGCCTTGGACGTCGAGCCGAGGCGACGCTGCAGGTCGATCTGGTCGATCTTGACGACCACCCCGTCGATCTCGTGCTCGACCCCGTGGCGGTGCTCGGCGTAGTACTCGACGTAGCGCTGGACGTCGTCGAGGGTCGAGCAGACCCGGACCCGCTCGCTGATACGCAAGCCCCACTCGCGCAGCGCATCGTAGGCCTCGGACAGCCGCACGGTCTCGAAGCCGCGCGTCGCCCCGAGCCCGTGCACGATCATGCGGAGCGGGCGGCGAGCCGTCACCCGCGGATCCTTCTGGCGGAGCGAGCCGGCCGCGGCGTTGCGGGGGTTCGCGAACGGCGGCTTGCCCTGCTCGACGAGGGCGGCATTGAGCTCGCCGAAGCGGTCGACGGGGAAGTAGACCTCGCCCCGGACCTCGACGAGCTCGGGGACGGGGTGGCGGTCCGTGTCGCGCAGCCGGGCCGGCACGTCGTCGATGGTGCGGATGTTCAGGGTGATGTCCTCGCCGGTGCGCCCGTCGCCGCGGGTCGCCGCCCGGAGCAGGCGGCCGCCCTCGTAGACGAGGTCGACCGCGAGCCCGTCGACCTTGATCTCGCAGAGGTACTCGGCGACGGCGCCGACCTCCTTCTCGGCGCGCTGGGCCCAGGCCGCGAGCTCGTCGCGACTGAACGCGTTGTCGAGGCTCATCATCCGCTGGAGATGCTCGACGGGGGTGAACTCGGTCGAGACGGCGCCGCCGACGCGCTGGGTGGGTGAGTCGGGCGTGCGCAGGCTGCGATGACGCTCCTCGAGCTCCTCGAGCTGGTGCATCAGGGCGTCGTACTCGGAATCGCTGACGACAGGACGGTCCAGGACGTAGTAGCGGTACTGGTGCTCGTCGACCTGCTGGACCAGGGCGGCGTGCTGCTGCCGCACCTGCGCGGGCACGTCCGGTATGTCGTGCGCCACCTCTACCCCTCAGGTCCCTCAGGATCCAGGAGCGCCGCAGCGCCCGCGCGGCTCCGCGCCGTCGCCGCCCTGGCCTGGGCCGGCGACAGGCCGGCGAGCCCACAGGGCGGTGTGACGACCACCGTCTCGGGCAGGCGGTCGGCGGGAAACCCGAGCCGCCGCCACAGCGCCCGCACGGGACCGACGGTAGCGGCCGGCTCCGACATGGGTCGCGCGTCGAGGGCGGGGCGGGCGGGGGTGTCCCCCGGGGAGGTGCCGAGGAACAGCCCTGCGCCGTCCTCGACCGCCTCGGCGAGCGTGTCGTCGTCGCCCCGCGTGAGCAGGCGCACATCGAGCGAGACGCCGTGCGCCCCGGCGTCGCGGAGCAGCCCGACGGGTGCCTCGGGAGCGCAGCAGTGCACGACCGTGACAGCGTCAGCCGCGGAGACCACCTGGCGCAGCCCGTCCACGGCCGTGGCTGCCTCGACCGCCGGGAGCCGGCCGAAGCCGCTGGCGGTGGGCACTGTGCCGGACAGCGCGGCCGGCAGCGAAGGCTCGTCGAGCTGCACGACCACCTGGGCGCCGGGTACCCGGCGCCGCACCTCGGCGACGTGCTGGCGCACGCCTTCCGCGAGAGAGGCGGCGAGGTCACGGCAGGCCCCCGGATCGCGGAGCGCCTTGTCACCGTGCCCCAGCTCGAGCGCGGCCGCCAGGGTCCAGGGCCCCGCGACCTGGACCTTGAGAGGGCCTTCGTAGCCCTGGGTGAACTCCTCGAGGGCATCGAGGTCCTGCCGTACGAGGCCGGCCGCCCGCCGGGCGTCGACACCCGGGCGCCCGGCGAGGCGCCACCCCGAGGGCCACAGCTCGACGTGCAGGTCGACGAGGAACGACGCGCCGCG